>JAGMBH010000099.1 GCA_023129815.1 Dehalococcoidia bacterium | reverse complement strand
TTCTAATTAATGTCTTGCTCGTTATTGCTCTTGTTATTCTCACTGGGGCATTACACCTCGATGGCTTTATTGATACCTGTGATGGGTTCGCCATAAAAAGCTCAACTTTAGATAGGTTGAAAGTTATGTCTGATAGTCGAGTCGGTGGGTTTGGGGTGGTCGGGGGATGTTGTCTAATTCTCGCCAAGTTTGCCTCTTTGGTTGCCTTGCCACAGGAATTACGAGCAAGCGCTTTAATACTTATGCCTATGATGAGTCGCTGGGGGATGGTCTATGCTATTTCCATCTTCCCTCTGGCTAAAAAAGAAGGTAAGGGGTGGGCTATCAAGCGTGGGGCAAGTTTTTGGGGTATGGTTGTGGCAACTCTATTTTCCTTCATTGTGGTGTTGGTTTTGTTGAAGTGGTGGGGGGCAGTGCTCTTGGCAGCGCTTGGCCTTATTCTCCTGGTGTTTTCAAAATACCTTTGTTCCAGATTTGGAGGGCTTACCGGGGATACTTATGGTGCCATAAATGAATTTGCTGAAGTGGTCGTACTCATTCTAACGTTACTGATTGGTGAATTGGGAGGAGCTAGTTGGCTAGGCTAAACTATTGTAAAAGATGACAGGCAAGGGTAAGTTGCGAGTCGAATTTCCTCTCCCTTGAAGGGAGAGGAATAAGGTGAGGGTGAAAAGGACGAAACAATCTTATGGCTAAAAGTTTCATTCTCATTCTGGGCGGGGTACGCAGTGGCAAGAGCGGGTTTGCTCAGAGCATGGCAGCAAAGCTCGGGAGAAAGGTCCTCTTTGTTGCCACAGGACAGCCTCTTGATGAGGAGATGGCTTCACGGATTGAAGAGCATAAGAGAATGCGTCCCAAGAACTGGCGGACTTTAGAAATCGATGTCAAGGTAGGTCAGAGACTAAAAGAGCGGATTGAAGATGCCGATGTGGTGCTCCTTGATTGCTTAACTTTGCTCGTTTCCAATATTCTAACTAGAGAAGGTAGGGAACCCTTTTCCTCTCCCTCGACGGGAGAGGATGAAGGTGAGGGTGAAAACGGCGAGGCAATCTCTGAGGCAGAAAAGCTAGTGGTGGATGAGATAGATGAGCTGATTGAATGCATCAATAGACATCAAGGTATTTTTATCGTAGTTTCCAACGAGGTAGGTTTGGGCTTGGTGCCAGAGAGCAAGCTGGGCAGAGTTTATCGAGACCTCCTGGGTAGAGCCAACCAGCTTCTAGCCCAGCACGCCGATGAGGTTTACTTTATGGCTTCCGGCATTCCAGTGAGAATCAAGGGCTAGCCTTTTTCAAAGTTTCCAATGTCATTCAGAACCCTTCGCTCCTTGTCATTCTGAGCGTAGCGAAGAATCTCATAGTGCTCAAGGCAAGCTCCGTGAAGAATCTCTAAAGGCATCCCTTCAGGGGTCTTGAAAAGCCGCAAGTTCGGCAATGCCATTTACCCATGCCTGCTCCGCAGCAAGGACATCTTTCTACCTCACCCCATCCCTCTCCAGTAAATGGGGAGGGAGCCGAGGGTGAAGTTTGAGGTATTTCCCCAACGACTTCGCTATAGATACGGTAATAAAAAGAGTGTTCCTTATTCAGGAATTTTATGCCAGTTTTCTCCTTTACCGATTGGAATTCTTCCTCGGAGACCATCTTTGCTATTATTTCACGAAGCCTATTAGAACCTGAGCCATATTCTATAGGCTCTTTTTTCCGCCACACTATCTCTGGTGGGATTAAGTCCTCAAAGCTCTTTCTCAGAATATATTTACCGATGCCATTTTTGACTTTGAGCTCTGGGCTTATTTCCAGAGCGAAACGAACGAAATCCTTATCGAGAAAAGGTTGCTTTACCTCAATGCCTAAAGCCTCGCCGAGCTCGTTGGCTGAGAAGTGCCAGCTTTTTGAAAGTTGGCTTATATACTTTTTAAGAGCTTTGGGTGGGAGTGATGCCATGTAAGAGTAGCCGGCAAAAAGTTCATCGGCTCCGTCGCCGGTCATGATGGAACAAACATTGTTTTCCTGGGCAAGTTTGAGGGCGAAGTATAAGGAAAGGTCATTGGGTAAAGCGAGGTCAAAGGTTTTCAATATTCTAATAACCTTAGGGAGCGCATTAAGTGCCTCTTCTACAATGAACTCCATTTTCTTGTGCTCTATTCCTAGAAGTTTCGACACTTTTTCTGAGTAGATTAGGTCGGGTGCTTGGGAATCTTGCAAAGCTACTGTGAAGGCTATGGCTGGCTGGGCTATGAAGGCCAAAATGCTGGTATCAAGTCCTCCTGAGAGGAGAATAGCATCGGCTCTGTTCTTCCTGGTAGCTTCCTTAAGCTTGCTCCTTAATTCTTCACAGATATCCATAATAAACTAATCGCTCTTAATAGTTCATTTTAGCATTTTAGCGGTAGCTTGGGGGCTGCTAGAAAGGGGAGGAGACTGTTTAGTAATCCTATTTGTCATTCTGAGCCCTACGGGCGAAGAATCTCTTTTAGACTCTTCGCGGAGCCTGTCCTGAGCGAGATTCTTCGGTCGCTGACCCTTTCGCTATGCTCAAGGCTTCGGCTCTCCCTCTCAGAATGACAGGAAGCGAAGGGCTCAGAGTGACATTCTTTGCCAATTAATAAACACTCTCGCTATGTTGATTTGACTTATCCGCTCATATTTGTTAATATATTAATGCTAGGCAAAAGCTTGATTCTGCTTAGCGAAGGAGGTGAGCATGATGCGGCAAGCGCTATTGTGTACCTGGATTTTTCCCGATAATAGCTCCCCGCTAGTGCTAGGGGGAGGTAGCTGATACTAACTGAGATGCACTGGCGGGGAGCATTGGGAAGCCCCGAGCTTCTCGCTTGTTATAGTAGGCCCTAAATAATTAGGGGCAAAGGATATTTAGTCCGAAACTAAAAGGAGGAGTAGGGGTTAAGAATTGAATAGCGATATTCACAAGTGAGCCTCCAGATGGAGGCTCACTTAATTTTATCTAAACAGATGGATATGACGAAGTTCAAAATGATGGTAAGCAAGATGCTAATTATGAGGCAAGTCACTATGGGAAAGAAAAATTGAAGATTTCCTTTTTGCACCAATATGTCGCCGGGGAGCTTTCCCAAGAAGGGAAGCTTCTGTCAGAAGACCAGAAGCAAGCCGAAGAAGGCCAGGAAAGCTCAGCCTAGAATCAAAATTTTGCCTATACCTTGAAGCCACATAGCAAATCGCTTAATACTATAATCAATTGCAAAATTCCTTACAATTCTCCCTTCCCTGGTGGGAGGAGTGAGGGTGTTTAAGAGTGTAGTGCGAGGCTTTAGCCCTGTGTAGTAGAGAAGATTACTACATGGGGTAGCCTCGTGCACGACCCTAAAGGGTCGTACTACGAGAATCTTGGGGGTGAACGGGTATTAAAACTGGATGAGGCAAAATTAAACAGCCTCGGAGTTAGAGGGGGGGAGTCACCCTCACCTAACCTCTCTTGTAAGGAAGAAAAAATTCATTACATGAGAGGAGTTTTATAAGACGTTGTGTGGAAGACTATAATTTTAGCTCATTGGGCTATCTTTGTTGTAGTCTAGCTCGTATAATGATTAGCGAAAGAGAGGGAAAATATGATTACCTCATATAGCCGGGAGTTAATGGTAAGCATTCCACAGGGAACCTTGATTGATATAGAGACTACCGGGCTGGATAGAATTCATGATGAGATAGTGGTTTTCGGCTATGTTCAAGGGAGTCGCCTTGAAATAATATGCCGCACTTCAAAGGATGAGGAGCC
>JAGMBH010000098.1 GCA_023129815.1 Dehalococcoidia bacterium | reverse complement strand
CTTAAAGCCAGGGGAATGAATATAGAAGGGATAGACTTATTCCAGCCCTGGAGGGAAAAAGCGGAAAAGCTTGGTCTTAAATGGCCCAAGTTGGATGAGTTGTTCACCCACGCAGAGCATTATTTTAGCGAGCCAGTGATAAGTGGTAAGGATGTCCCTTTATTATGGGAAAAGTTTCTTAAGACTGGGGATAGGGATTATTTACAGCAGATTATTCGCCACAACGAGTCCGACCTCCTTAGAGAGCTATATCTGTTAGTATATTACCGAGATAGCTATAGACTTTGAGGGGGCTGGAAAACTCCGAAGGTCATTTCAAAGCTGGTCGAATATCCTTTTTCAGGCTCACCGGGGTAACAAACCAATGTATTGTTTGCTAACTCATTCCCCCCGGCTGTGTAAGATAGAGTCAAAAATCAGTTAAGGAAGGGTAAGACTGAAGGACTTGGGCCTAATCTAGGCAAAGGACGGGAGAATGATGTTACTCGGGGTATTGGATATCAAGGGCTGGTATCACTTTTCACTGTTTGCGGCCTACAGGAATTATATACAGAGGCTGTTCATCCTGTGGTAGATTCAGGAGTTCGGCTACCGCTTCATCGTGAAACGCACCTACAGTGACTGCTCCCAAGCCCATTGCTGTTGCCTGGAGGCACAAGTTCTGAGCAGCATGTCCCACTTCGATATGCACATACCTTATGCCCCTGTCATCATATTTAGCTGTTGTTCTCTCATAAACGGCAGTGAATACGAAGACCACAGCGCCCTCCTTCACCCAAGACTGCGTTAGGGCAGCGTCAGCTAGGCTGGCTCTCTTGTCACCATCTATGACTCTAACGAGTTGATGTTGCTCAGGTTCATATCTGTAAACACCCAAGGTCAAACCCTGAACATCGCCAGCCACCACATATACCTCAAGTGGATAGAGAGCTCCTGCAGATGGAGCAGTCCTGAAACCCCTCGGATCGGTTATCCCTTGGGCTGCCCATAGAAGTTGAGATACCTCTTGAAGCGTTAACGGCTCGCCTGTGTAGGTTCTGATTGACCTTCTCTGAAGCAGACTTTGCTCAAGAGATACATCGCTGTCATATCTCGGTTCAGGTAGCTTTACGGTGTTTTCTTGTTCTGGAGAAGGTATTGGTGCTGGTATGGTAGCTGGCTTGGCGCAGCTACAACAAAAGATTGCCAGAACTATGACTAGACTAAATAGATAATTCCAGTAACGATGCGTTATGTTTTGCCTCCATTGCCTCTGTGTCACTACAAGTTCGGGCCTATTCCCACCACTTCTTGGAAGTAGGCATAGCAATTACTTCTTTTATCTCTAGCCTTTTCCCCGGGTCTTTGTCAAACAGGGAAGCAGGATAAGTAGCTCGAAGTACAATAGCTGTATCTGCTCCCTTCCCCGACCCACCAACACCTATCACATCTTCATAAGGGGTTGCGTAGCCGCAAGAAACGGCCATCAAAGCAACCTCCACAGCTACCTTCATTCCCTGTCCAAAGCAGTATAGTGTTTCCTTCACCAGCCGCTCGGGAAAGATACTAGTCCAGCGGGCAGCCTCTAATACTGAATCATGGAAAACGTAGGGTGATCTGTCGACAATGGCAACTCTGAGTCTCTCCAGCTCCTCTCTAAATTCCTGTTTCAGACAGGGCCATTCTTCATCCCATTCCCGCCGGTATGGTGCCTCCGAGACACAAATCAACTCAGCCTTATCCTTGAGCTTACGGGCAAATTTAGCGGCAGTCTCACCCGAGGTGCTGGCAATAATGACCTTTCTGATTCCACCGGCCTCCAGCCGATGAGAGACAGCTTCGAGTACTAACTGAGTATTTCTTTCTCCCGGTTCATCGAAATAGTAAACCTCTCTTTTAATCATTTTAGCCATTACTCCCCCTTCTCGATAGTGATTTCAGTTCCTGAGATTACTTGCTTAAACACGGCAAGCTTGCTGATGACCTTGCCAAACACGGTAACCGGACTTGCCGGGCGAATTTTGTCTCCTTGACTAATAGGAGTTGGTCCGAAGAAGATGCAAAAGGCGGTACCTTGAGGCCAGTAACCCAAATCCCCGATGCTTACCAATTCCTTCCCATCTTCTAACTCAGGGTTAAGAGGAATTGAGAAGTATATTTCCTCTCCCCAGATATTGACATGGCCTTTGATGGGTAATGCTTCCCAAATCACTTGAGCTGTCCTGGTATCATTTAACTCAGCTATTGCTTCAATTGAGCCAGCTTTTATCCGAATTTTTCTTACCACGTTAGCAAACCTCTGGACAGACTCATTACGATACTGAGGGGCCCGAATATATTGCTTAGGCTTGCATAATTATAAGGCAAATAGTGCTGCTCTTCTAGGGTGTGGAAACTATTGCTTGCATGCCGTAAATACTCCTAAACATTCTGACACTTTGTTTAATAGGGCACAGGTTTTGAAGGTGAGCCGTTAGTGGGTTATCATAGAGGAGAATTAGTAAGGTGAAAGTGTTACTTGGTTCACGAAACCCGGTGGAGTTGGAAGCGGCAGAGGAGGCATTTTCAAAGTATTTTGCTGAGGTAGATATAATTGGCATTTTATGAAAACGATTGATCTTGTTCAGATAGATGGTGGACACCTTAGGCAGTTCTTTATGTCATTGCGAGCCGAAGGCGTGGCAATCTTCAGGCAAAGTGGCGGGGTTTATCCCCGCCCTAGCGGTTGGGGACAAGCCCCAACCCTGTTCCGAGCATAAGCGAGGAATCCCACCCCTCGCAATGACAGAACGCAGCCTAGCACGAGGCTGAAATCTGGCACTACGGAGCATGCTCCAGCCAAAGAGGCCGTTTAAAAATGTAGTTG
>JAGMBH010000097.1 GCA_023129815.1 Dehalococcoidia bacterium | reverse complement strand
GGAGGTGATGTGTCACTAATCATGTGGACGAGTACAACGATGATTACTGTGATGCCTTTGGGCTCTCCCTCGGCAAGGAGGACGCTGGTCGAGCTTAGGCGAAAGGCAGCTCTTTGACGTGCTACCAAAAATTTGAAAAAAGGAAGCGCTATCTCACCAATCATATTAAATTACTGAATGAAAGAAAGGAGGGACAATGAAGCTAAAGGTCGGTTTTATAGGTGTTGGTGCGATGGGAACACCTATGGTGTGCAATCTGATAAAAGCCGGATACGCTGTCACCATCTATGACATCAGGAAGGAAGCCATGGAGGCGCTGGCGCTTGAAGGTGTAGAGCAGGCTTCATCTCCTAAGGATGTAGCCAAGCAATGCCCGGTAGTGATTACTATGCTCCCCTCTTCCGCTGAGGTAGAGGCTACGGTCCTAAGCCCGGACGGAGTTATAGAGGGAGTGACACCGAGCAGCATCCTCATCGATATGAGTAGCTCCTACACATATAGTACTAGGATGTTAAGCAAGAAGCTGGCGGAGAAAGGTGCTCGCATGCTTGACGCGCCGGTCAGCGGCGGTGTTAGGGGTGCTAGGGAAGGAACCTTGGCTATCATGGTAGGCGGCGACGAGAAGGTCCTTAAAGAATGCCGCTCTATACTTGAAGCTGTGGGAAGCAAAATCACGCATGTAGGGAATATCGGCGCAGGACATGCAGTAAAGTGTCTGAATAATATGTGCTCAGCATGCACTATGATTATTACCTCTGAGGCTCTGGTAGCTGCTACAAAGCTTGGACTCAACCCTGAGCTGGTACTTGCTGCCATCAACAACAGCAGCGGGCGCAGCTACTCTAGCGAGTATAAGTTTCCTACTTTCGTGCTGAATGGCGCTTTTAACTCCGGCTTTACCGTCAGTCTGATGAACAAGGATGTAGGGATGGCAGTACGGTTGGGAGAGGAACTCCATGTGCCGATGTTCCTTGGGACTATTGTTCAGCAAGTGTACAATTACGCTGTGGCCAAAGGCGGCAGCGATATGTGCCACACCAGTATAGTGAAGTTTATCGAGGAATGTTGTGGTGTAAAGGTACGCGGCCAAAAATATAGTAAGAAAAAGGAGGTAGCTAATCATGACAGACATCGAAAAGCAGACCTACATTGACAAGATGTACAAGGAGCGAGGTTATGTCCTAGACTTTCACAAAGTCATGTGTGCTGAGGATTTCGAGTTTCTTAAAGCCTATAACACGCTCATCCAAGCGGAATATACTAATCCGCGTACACTGGATGCCAAAACCAAAGAGCTTATCTACACGGTCAGCTTAACAGCGGTTAAGGCGAATGTAGACTATATCGCTAACCACGTCAAGCTGGCCTTGAAGTATGGCTGCACCAAAAAAGAGATTTTAGAGGCCCTTGAGATATGCTTGTCGGCTGCCGGTGTACCTGCCTTTGTGAATGGTCTTGAGGCTTGGAAAAAGGTAGTAAACCCGGAGCGGATTGAGCCGTCGCAGCCCTAGAGGCTGTTCGAATTATTCCAGTCCGCTAAGACAGGCGCTAGATATGGCGAATATTGTGGCTCGATAGCAAAAATAAATCCAATGTAGAAGGAGCTTATGCGTGTCACTAATCAGATGAACGAGTATACCTTTGTTCCCTTTTTGAACGAAAGTTTATGGCAGGGAAGCTAAGGGAACATATTGGGTAAGCTTATGGCAGAAATTATTTTGGCAAGGCATGGAGAAACTGAGTGGAATGTGGGTGAAATATATAGGGGAAGAGCTGATGTAGCTCTAGACGAGATGGGCATTAAACAAGCAGAATTGCTGGGCAAATATTTGAGCGATTTAAAATTAGACGCTATTTATTCTAGCCCGCTAAGGCGGGCATTGGATACGGCGAATATTGTAGCCCGATACCAAAGTGTCGGTGCGCAAGTTAGCGATGGTCTTATAGATTTTGATTATGGGGAATGGCAAGGCTTACCTGATAAGGAAGTAAAGAAATTATATTTGGCTCTTCATAGTGAGTGGCATACTAATCCTCATCTGGTAAAAATGCCTGGCGGGGAGAATCTAGATGATGTAAGGAAAAGAGCCCTTGCTGTAGTTAACGAGGTAGTTTCTAAATACAAGGGGAGCGTAGCACTAGTGTCACATCGGGTGGTGAACAAAGTTTTGATATGTTCCCTATTGAGGCTGGATAACTCGCACTTTTGGCATATTAGGCAGGATGTGGGCGGAATCACCACTTTTGACTATATAGATGGTTGTTTCATCCTGACTAAGCATAATGACACTTCATATTTGAAAGGAATGCGAAAGGCGCTTAGCGATTTTTAAACGCGCCTAGAGGGATTTGAACCCACGACCCCCGGTTCCGAAGACCGGTGCTCTTGTCCGCTGAGCTATAGGCGCAGGGGTGAACGGTGGGATTTGAACCCACGATCTCCAGGGCCACAACCTGGCGCCTTAAACCACTGGGCTACGCTCACCGCAAACGTAGATATTATACTCGATATTTGCCAGCATTTTCAATTAAAAGGCTGTTCAGCAACACCACCTCTATGTCATTCTGAGCCCTTCGCTTCCTGT
Source organism: Dehalococcoidia bacterium (assembly GCA_023129815.1). Classification (GTDB taxonomy): domain Bacteria; phylum Chloroflexota; class Dehalococcoidia; order GIF9; family AB-539-J10; genus 20-14-all-45-10. Next base: position 4,659 of record JAGMBH010000097.1, on the reverse strand, counting down.
CATTCTGAGGGAGCAAAGCGACCGAAGAATCTCCTCTTCACTTCGTTCAGAGCTTCGGCTCACCAGGATAAACTCCACGAAGAATCTCATACCACTCAGGACAGGCTCCGCGAAGAATCTAGACCCTTCGCTAGCCCCTTCTCTGCGCTCAGGGCTTCGGCTCAGGGTGACAAAATAAACAATCTTTTAAGGTAGCAAGTTTGGTGCGAAAAGGAGTAACACACCTAGAATGAGTAGTATCGTCCCACCAAATGGCCTGCAATACTTGGCATATCGGTCTCCCAAGGTTGAAGTCATAGCAAAAGCAACTGAGCCGAAAATAATGAGAGCGACGAGCATAAAAAAGAAATCGTATAGCAGGATATAGCCGTAATATTGGAAGGTCGAAAGATTGCTCAAAGATAGAACGTGAGTGAAAGTCGCTGGAAGTGCAAATGAACAAACGAATTCAATAGAATTTACCACAAAAGCTAGGGCTATAATTCCTGCTATCGTTCCTACGGTTAAGGGGGAAAAGACAACCTTCTCTATTCTGCTCATAGTTTTCTTTTTGGACTCTGCATCTCCTACTTCACAAACAATAGCCCCCTTTGTTTTTATAAATTCCCTTATGTTAAGTATCCCTGCGCCCAGGGCTATTAATCCAATCGCTATGGTCACTGGCCTGAAATAGCCGATTAGCAAGAAAGCATTAAGCCATGCTGTCATAAAAAGGAAATATAAGACCCCCGAGGCAAAAACAAAGGAGCCAACAAGAAGCCATATTTTTCTTTTGTCTCTCAACGTTATTACTAAAGATATGAGGTAGGCAAGCACCCACATGGCACAAGGATTGCAGCCGTCAACAAGCCCCAGAATTACAGCTAAACCGGGAAGAGAATAGTCGGAAAGTTTAATTTTCCCTAAAATGGGCAGCGTGGTTTCGTCCTTTGGTTCTTCTCTCTCTGTTTCCGGGCAAATTCCTGCCAGACATTCTTGCAAAGTTTTTTCAATCTCTTTGCCCGTCGTTTCTGCTGATCCCCAACCAAGGAAAGCTTGACCACCGAAAATTGTTACCGGAAATTGTAGTTGCTTTCCTTTTATTCCTACATCGGCAAGCATTTGTGTTAATAGAGCAGACCCTTCAGGTTCCCCGGCATCGTGATAAATGAAAGCAATTGAGTATGTGTTGGCTAACTCTTCATTAAATGGCTTTTGTTCCTCACAAGGTGAACAGCCCGAAACGTAAAAGAAATGGACTTCAAGACCTTCGCCGGGAATCGACATTGCCGATTCCTGACCGGTGAATAAAAGGATTATACCTAAGATTATTAAAGATATGACTAAGTATCTCTTGAAAGGGTCGTGATAAATTTTTCTACAAAAATTAGTCAGCTTATTATTCATTGTGGATGTATTGTTTTAAGTCTATATTCTAGCTTTAACAACTCTAAGGTGGCAACCACACTGGGAACTATAAGAATCCAATGTGCCCCCTAATTATACAAGCCAGTATAGACTATTGACACAAAAACCCCGCCCCGATATTATACACTATATGCGAAAATGTGCATATAGTCTTGAGGAATTCAAGGCATGCGTGAGCTAGTCAAAGTTTTTAGGGCTCTATCTGATGAGACCAGGATTAGGATTTTGAAAGTCCTCCTGGAAAGAGAATGCTGTGTTTGCGAGATAATGCAAGCACTGGACATCTCGCAGTCCCGCGCCTCACGCAATCTTGGCATACTCGAAGGTGCTGGCTTTGTTAAATCCAGGAGAGAGGGGTTATGGATGGTTTATGCTATTGATGAGCAGGCGATGAATAGCTATGTTGCCGCTCTAATTGAAGTGCTCCGTGGCTCTCTGGTTAATGAGGAGATTATATTGTGGGATAGAGAGAGGCTAAGTCGCGCTGTGCGAGTTGGGCCGAGAGCAATACGCAAATAAATTTTTTTGACAATCATATTCGGCTATGTGCATAAATACTTCTACGTTGAAGGAATTGAATGGCTGAACAACTTTTACAGGCCGGGCTAAATGCCCTGAAAGGATATGTTGCCTTGCATGTGCTCACTTGCCTTGTTCCGGCATTCCTTTTAGCTGGGGCAATAGTATCCTTTGTCTCCCGAGAGACAATTATTGGCTATCTGGGGAGCGCTGCCAGCAAGATTAAATCCTTTGTCATTGCTGGCGGTGTTTGCCATTGGCACCGGGCTTCCTGTCTTAGTATTTGGTACGCTTCTATCCGCTGGCGTGGCCAGGGTTTCCACCTGGCTAAACGCGGTCAACCGCGCTGAGAAAATCATCCGCATAATAGTCTCCATTGTCTTTATAGGGGTGGGAATATATTGTGTGGTGCTCTGGATTCAGACTTGAATGCTCGGCGAGGAGAATGAGGCAATGAAGACTATCAATGAGGTCTAAACCAAATGTTCTTTTTTTCGTTATATACTTTTAAGGTCGGAGTTAAAATACTAAAATAGGGGGGATAAAAATATGAGTAAAAAGTTCTTTGCCATCCTTGCCAGTTTTGTGATTATCGGGCTGGCATTTCCAGCAAGTCCAGTTTGGGCGCAAGATGGAGCAGAGGAAGAGGACGTTTCTATTGGCGAGGTTTCTGATCCTGGAATTCTGCCCGATTCACCCTTTTACTTTGTGAAAGGTTGGGGAAGAGCCATCCGTCTTGCTTTTGCTTTTAATACTCAGGAAAAAGCCGAGCTGGAATTGAGATTTGCCAATGAGGATGCTTTAGCAATTAAGGAACTGTGCGACAAAGGGAAATGCGAACTTGCTGAGAAGCACTGTGAAAAATTCCAGGAGCAGTTTCAAAGAGCTGTTCAAAGGATGGAAAGAGTAAGAGAAGAAGGTAAAGATGTCGAGGCATTGATTGAAAAATTAAAAGAAAACCACTTCCGCCAGCAACAAGTTTTAGCCAGCGTATTAGAAAAGGTGCCAGAGCAGGCAGAGGAGGGGATTCTTAAGGCTATTGAAAATTCAAGTTTTGGTTTGGAGAACGCCATTGAGAGAATTCAGGGGAAGCATAAAATGGAGCAATTTCGAGAAGAGCTCAATCTTCAATTCAGTAACGTGGGCGAGGAGACCCGAATAAGAATCCAAGAAAGATTGGAAGCGCGACATCACAAACCAGGAGGAGTTTCTTAGCGGGGACTGAGCAACGGGAAGTGCAATCAGATACGAAATTCCACTGAGAAATAGATGGGGTCCTTTTTAAAAAGCTTCACACGGAAGGCGAAGTGACGAATTTCTTGATTTTGGTTATACTAGTGCCTCGTACTAACAGCTTTCTGGATTTTTTGGGTGCTTTTATGTTAATAATGGGAGGAAGGGTTTGGAATGGAATTGGCTTTCTTTAAACTAAACAGATGGATAGTTATTTTTGCTGTCTTACTCATCACTATTTTTTTCCTGGGTGGTTGCTCCCCAACTAACCACCCGCCGCTCGTCACTAGTATCGAAGCCAAGCAGAGCATAGTTGGTCCCCTGGACAGTTGTCTAATCGAATGTGTTGCTTGGGATGAAGATGGTGATGAGTTAAGCTATGAGTGGTCGGCTGGCAAGGGCAGTATAAATGGGAATGGAGCCACTATTGCTTGGAGTGCTCCTGAGGAAGAGGGTATCTATAACATTATAGTCAAGGTAACCGATGGCAATGGTGGCGAGGCTATTGGTTCTGTAACTATCACAGTGAAGGCTAATCATCCACCGACTATCCATAACTTGATAGCCGATGCGGATTGGGTGACTCCTTCAAGTAGTTGTCTAATCGAATGTGTTGCTTGGGATGAAGATGGTGATGAGTTGAACTATGAGTGGTCAGCCAGCGGGGGTGACATTTCTGGCACGGGTTTGGTTATAACCTGGACTGCTCCCGATACAGAGGGCCTTTATACTATCACAGTTGTAGTCAGCGATGGTTACGGTGGTGAAGCCACGAGACCGCTGGATGTTAGTGTGGCACTCAATCCACCGCCGGTTATTGAGAGCCTAATTGTCATTGCTGAGCATAGATACTTGGAGGAGGAATACTCAGGGCACTACCTAATCGGGAAAGCAATGAGCTGTGATATTGAGTGCATTGTTACAGGTGCGAGTGGCGAGCTAAGCTATGAATGGTCAGCTAGCGGTGATGATACTGACGGTGGCGAGATTTCAGGAGAAGGCTCTGTGATTACCTGGACTGCCCCGGCCCCGGATAGGGCAGTTGAAGTTACAGTTACGGTAACAGTGTCTGATGCTTATGGCAATATGATTAGTAAGAGCATAGTTTTCAAGGTGGTGAGCTGCTCATCATGTACGTTTGGGTGAAGTTAGGGAATAAATGGCAACTCTAGCTAAGGGGCACGATCTTTACTTTGCCGCAAATTGCTATTTTGTCATCCTTGATGATAACTATGCCGTGTAATCCCTCTATTCTTTGAGCCTTCTTGATTGCCTTGGGAATGTCTTCTGCGTCTTTAACCACGTTGCCTATAGCAGTAGCTATGGCATCGGCTAAAGGAGTGGAAGGTGAAAGTGCGATAACGGCATCGGCACTGCCCAGGCTCAAGGAATGACCTATGCTTGCCGAGGAAGTGCATATACCTAAGGGGGTCTCCTGAGGCTTGATTTCTAGGGCGATTGTTCCTGTAAAGGGCGATTGGCCGGCATAAATTCCCACTA
>JAGMBH010000096.1 GCA_023129815.1 Dehalococcoidia bacterium | reverse complement strand
TGGCTTTACCACCAATAACTCGCATTTTTTAGCCTTTGATAAACCTTCAATATTTTATTATAATTTAGCCATTGTTTCAACCGCTCTACGTAGTTTGACTATAAAGAGTGGCATAATCTATAATGGGCTTAAAATTAAGTAACAGACATTGGATCTGGAGAGTCGAATATGAGTGTTGGTTTTGAAAGGTTTTCCGAAGGAGCTCGTAGGGTGCTAATGCGTGCCCAAGAGGAGGCCAGGCGTCTAGGCCACAGTTACATTGATACCGAGCATATATTGTTGGGAGTAATAGCGGATGAAGCAGGAATAGGGGCTAAAGTTCTAACCAATCTAGGTGTCTCACTGAATAAAGTGCAAGCAGCGGTGGAGTTTGTAGTTGGGAAGGGCGGGAAACAAACCAGCGGAGAAGTTAGCCTCGCTCCTCGGGCTAAGAGAATTATTGAACTTGCTGTTGATGAAGCACGCCGTTTTAATTCTAACTACATAGGCACTGAACACCTTCTACTCGGGTTACTGCGTGGAAGCGAAGGAGTGGCCAGTAATGTTTTAGAGAGTTTCGGCATTACTCTGGAGCAGGCACGTGATGAAGTCAATCGCGTTATGAGGCATGAAGCAATACATGCTCGTACTACTCGTAGTGCTACACGCACACCAACACTGGATCAACTTGGAACAGACCTAACTGCCTTAGCCCGAGCGGATAAGCTTGACCCCGTTATTGGACGCACCAAGGAAATTGAGAGAGTAACTCAAATACTAAGCCGCCGTACTAAAAACAACCCAGCACTTATAGGTGAACCAGGCGTGGGCAAGACAGCTATTGTTGAAGGGCTAGCTCAGCGCATAGTAGCTGGAGATGTTCCCGAGGTATTACAGGGTAAAAGAATAGTCGCCTTAGATGTAGGTGCACTGGTAGCCGGAACGAAGTATCGTGGCGAATTTGAAGAGAGGCTGAAGAAAGTTATTGCCGAGGAGAAAGCTGCTGGCAATTGCATCTTATTTATCGATGAAATGCAGACTATTGTAGGTGCTGGAGCCGCTGAGGGCGCTGTCGACGCTTCTAGCATCTTAAAACCTTCGCTGTCACGTGGTGAAATACAATGTATTGGTGCTACCACCCTGGACGATTACCGCAAACATGTAGAGAAAGACCCGGCTTTGGAACGGAGGTTTCAGACTGTCTTGGTAGCTGAACCTACTGTAGAAGAGACTCTGGAAATTTTGCGAGGTATCAAACATAGGTACGAAGAATTCCACCGCCTAATTATAAGTGATGAAGCCTTGCAGGCAGCAGCTTCTTTGGCCGCCAGGTATATACCCGATCGCTTTTTACCTGATAAGGCTATTGATTTAGTAGATGAGTCTAGCTCTCGGGTGCGCATCAAGCATGGTAGCGCCCCCATTGGTTTAACTGAGGCGAGGCAAGCTCTAGAAAGCGTACGCAAAGAAAAAGAGTCCGCCCTTGCCGCTCAACAGTATGAATATTCCGCTGAGCTACGTGACCGCGAGCTCCAGCTAACAGAAAAGGTTAGCATGATGGAAAAAGAATGGCAAGTTAAGCAAGAGCTGGGCAAACCCACAGTTACTGCGGACAACATTGCCGAAGTGACTAGCATGTGGACTGGAGTCCCGGTGGTGAGATTGACTACTGATGAAACTAGCCGCCTTCTTCAAATGGAGGAGGCTTTGCACCGTCGCATCATTGGCCAGGATGAAGCTATAAACACCGTGGCCAAAGCGGTGAGAAGAGCTCGAACTGGCTTGAAAGACTCTCGACGTCCAATCGGTGCCTTCATATTTTTAGGCCCTACCGGAGTGGGTAAAACCGAGTTAGTCAAAGCCCTAGCCGAATTCATGTTTGGCAGTGAAGATGCTTTAATCAGGCTTGACATGTCGGAGTTTATGGAACGTCATACCGTCGCTCGTCTGGTTGGAGCACCTCCTGGCTATATCGGCTATGAAGAAGGTGGTCAATTAACTGAGGCAGTAAGGCGCAAATCTTACAGTTGTATTCTTCTCGATGAAATTGAAAAGGCACATTACGATGTATTCAATATGCTGCTCCAGATTTTCGATGACGGGCATTTAACTGATGCCAAGGGGCGTCGCGTTGATTTCCGCAATAGCATCATAGTTATGACTAGTAACATCGGCGCCGAGCTTATTAAGCGTGATATGAGCATCGGTTTCGCCACTCATATTGATAGCGAAGAAAAACAGCAAGGGGAATATAAAAAGATGAAGGAGAAGGTGCTTGGGGCAATGAAGAAAACTTTCCGCCCTGAGTTCCTCAACCGTATCGATGCCACGGTTGTCTTTCACTCTCTAACTAAAGAGCACATCCGTCAGATTGTTGACTTAATGCTTAGCCAAGTTGCCACCTCAGTCAAAGAGAAGAATATAACTTTAGAAATTACTGACGCTGCTAAGGATTTTCTCGGTAGTAAAGGCTATGACCCTGTTTTTGGAGCGCGCCCCCTGCGCCGTGTAATTCAGAATTTGGTTGAAAATCCTCTTTCCGAGGCTTTCCTACGGGGCGAATTCTTGCCCGGAGATACCATAGAAGTGGATTGTGAGGAAGACAGCATTGTAATCCACAAGGCACTGGATTATTACGAACTGCTAGGGGTATCTAGGGAAGTCGGCTATGAGCAGATTAAGGAAGCATATCGTATAAAAGCTTTAGAATATCATCCTGACCGCAATCCTAACAAGAAGGAGTGGGCAGAAAGAAAAATGAAGCAGCTTAACAAGGCTCATGAGGTTCTCTCTGATCCTGAGAAGCGGGATATTTACGACCGCTCTCTTCGAGTGATTGCTCTGCCCAAGTGATTTACAAAAGGCTGCACAGCTGTGCTGGGAAACAGAGTGCTAACCAATGCTAAGGAGGCTATGTAGAAATGGCACAAGAGGTAATTGAAGCACCGCTACCAGGGAAAATATTGCAAGTCAATGTTACTGTCGGTAATACTGTTGAGGAAGGCGGAGTAATTTGCACTATAGAGGCCATGAAGATGGAAAACCCTATGTTGTCTCCAGTAAAAGGCTCGGTCATAGAAGTAGCAGTTTCACCAGAGCAGATAGTTAAAACTGGAGAAAAGATAGCCGTTATTGAGTATTAACTATCTTAGCTAAATAATTTGAAACCTGTTCGGGGTAAATCCAAAAGTATTTTTGTTTGTCAGCAATGTGGTAAGGAAAGTGCCAAGTGGCTAGGGCGATGTCCTAATTGCCAAGCATGGAATAGCTTTGTAGAGACTACGGTTACTCTTTCTCGCGCTTCCCCTCATTGGCTTCCCACCAGGGAAAATAGACCCCAAGAGCTTTCTCAAGTAGAGAAGGGCTCGTTTTCCCGCTTTCACCTTGGCCTGGCCGAGATGGATCGGGTTCTCGGAGGCGGTTTAGTTCCTGGCTCTTTAGTACTCATTGGTGGAGAACCAGGAATAGGTAAGTCTACGCTTCTACTTCAAGCTTCAGCCATGGTAGCTGAGAATAACAAGCCGGTAGCCTATGTTTCTGGAGAGGAATCTATTAATCAAGTCAAACTTAGAGCTGAGAGGTTAGGCATGGGTGGCAAAGGGCTTTTTATTCTTTCCGAAACCAATCTACCCGCCGTCTTAGGGTGGCTAGAAGAGCTCTCACCTAGCTTAGTTGTCATCGATTCCATCCAAACTATGTATCTGGAAAATATATCTGGAACGCCTGGTAGCATTACCCAGATACGTGAATGCACGCTAGAACTAATGCATTGGGCAAAGCAAAATAATGTGTCGGCATTTATCGCTGGGCATGTGACTAAAGAGGGGGCTATTGCTGGGCCTGGAGCGCTGGAGCATATCGTTGACGTAGTGCTTTACCTTGAGGGTGAACCATTTAGTAGCTATCGAGTGCTACGGAGCGTAAAAAATCGCTTTGGCTCCACTAACGAGGTAGGTATCTTTGAGATGAGCCATAACGGGCTAGTAGAGGTAAGTAACCCATCTCAAGTTTTCTTATCTAAATATAGCGATGCCGCTATTGGCTCAGTTGTTGTGCCAACGCTTGAGGGAAGTCGTCCCTTACTGGTGGAGATTCAAGCTTTGACTACCCCCGCCAGTTTCGGTCCACCAAGGCGCATTGCTAATGGCATCGATTTTAATCGTCTTCTCCTGATTAGTGCTGTGCTCACTAAACGTGCTGGGATAAGGCTTTCCAACCAGGATATTATAGTTAACGTCACTGGCGGGCTGAAGGTCAATGAGCCAGCGGTTGATTTAGGAATCGCCTCAGCTATCGCCTCCAGCTTCCACGATAGTAAACCACTTCCAAAGTTAGTCGTTCTGGGAGAAGTAGGTTTAAATGGAGAACTCAGGGCTGTGCCCCAGATAGAGAGGCGAGTTAGTGAAGCTATCAGATTAGGTTTTAAATCTTGTCTCATGCCCAAACTTCCATCCCAGCTTTCTCTTGACTACGCCGATATCCAATTAATCCAGGCTAGCTCTGTAGCAGAAGCTCTGAGGCTAGGACTTAGTAGGCGAGGACACAGTGCCTCTCCCTTGAAGGGAGAGGATTAAGGTGAGGATGACGAAATGTCATTGCGAGCGCAGCGAAGCAATCTCAAAGTAGGCGCTATTATTGCTGCTGCTGGTAGCGGTGAGCGGATAGATAACATAGATAAAATATTTGTCCCCCTCGGGGGCAAACCTCTACTAGCCTGGTCAGTGGATACTTGCCAGCGATGTGACCTAGTTCAACAAATAGTCATCACTTTGAATAATAATAACTTTGAGTTGGGTCAAAAGTTAATGAAAGAAAGAGCTTGGTCTAAGGCTACTATATGCCTTGGTGGTCTGCGGCGACAAGATTCAGTGAAGGAAGGACTACGCAAGCTGAAGGACTGTGATTGGGCTATAATCCATGATGGAGCCCGCCCTTTTTTGACCTTAGATTTAATTCAGAATGGCTTGAAGGCAGCTATGGAAACTGGGGCTGCTATAGCTGCAGTGCCAGTGAAGGATACTATTAAGCTTGCCGATGATGCTGGATTAATTACCGAAACGCCTCAGCGTGATAAGTTATGGACAGCGCAAACTCCGCAGATATTCCGCTTTGGCATGATAACTGAAGCCTACCAGAAGGTTACAAATGAGGTTACCGATGATGCCACTATGGTAGAGCGCTTAGGATACAAAGTGAAACTTTACCTGGGCGCTTATAATAATGTAAAAGTAACTACACCTGAGGATTTGGCACTGGCGGAGATCATTGCTCAAAATATCTCAACCTTGCCCCTGCCAATATTAAAAAGCAGAATTTAACAAAACAAGCAGCCTACTGGGTTTATAGACCTCCTCTGTATGGGCGCAAGCGTTAGTGAACGCTCTTATTCATCATGCTCTGTGTAGTAAATCAAACTGGGGGAAACTGATGCCACATTCCCGGCCTCTTGGCAATTATTACCAGTGATGCTATGCCTAATGCTACCAATAGCGCCCCCGCGAGAATCTGGGAATTGATGAGACGGTAGATTCCGGAACCTACAAAAGTTAAAGAGGCCAATATACTAGCTATACGAGTTATACGTACGGTTGTTGCACTTCTCACTATTACTAAGAAGTAGGCTACAATCCACAAGAGTCCTAGGACAAGCGATAGCTCTCGAGTGAAACCTCCTATATCAGATAAGCTACCAACCAAACTTAATGCGAAACTCATAATGGATACAACGAAAACCACAGGCAGAAAAACCGCTCTCGGCTTTGGTTTATCGAAAACGGTTCTTAAAGGCTGAATAAAAATTGATAACCAGAGAACTACAGACAACCCCAAGCAAAACCAAGATAGGACCTCTTGTAGAGTCTGTAACTGACCGATTGTCCTTAATGACAACCAAAACGTGAAGAATAATATCCCCCATACCAAAGGATTGAATTTGGTATTATCGTCGTCCTTCATGTTACCTCCTTATCTAAATTGCATGACATAGCGGTTTATCAGATAGCAACTGATAGATAGCTTATTTTGTCCTCCACTATAACACCTTGATATATCATATATTATTGTGTTATAATAAATCAATAATTGTTGTGGAGGGGGATTTTAAATGGCTAAGATTCAAATTGATCTCTCAAAGGAAGAGGATAAAATCGTTGAAGTCTATAAACTTGTGCATGACCTGAAAACCAAGCAGGAAGCAATTAAACAGATGATAGGGTATTTCGAAGCTGAAATTAAGCCCAAAAAGCTCAACAGTAAGGACTATTTCTCAGTCTAGGAGGTGAATTATGGCAATATCGACAATAATCTGGCTGGTAGTTGGCGTCATCATCGCTATAGCGCTCGGGGTCTCGGTCAAGTCATGGATAAGCATTTACAATAAATTCCAGTACTGGATCACAAGGGCTCAGAGGAAATTCGCAGATGTTGACGTAATTATGCAGGAGAGGTTGGATAATGTTCATGCTCTAGCACAAATAGCAAAGAAGTATGATATTCACGAGTATAAAGCTTTGAAGGACGTTGTTGAAGCTAGAAGTAGATGGACTAAAGATGCTGAATTGAATGAAAAGGTCAAGCTCGCTTCTGAGTTGGAAAATAACTATTTAAAGCTCCAGGCTATCTTTGAAAAGTATCCTGACCTCAAAGCCGATAAAATGCATATAGCCCTAATGGATAGAGATTCCGGAATAGAGAGAAGACTTCGCAAAACCCGATTGGAATACAACCGGGTAGCCCAGCAATATAATGAAAGAACAAGGCGATTCCCCCGGAACGTCGTGGCTCGTGCCCACAACTTCAAAGAGCTAGATTATCTTACTTTTGAAGGCCAAGAAGCTTATGAACCTAAAGAAATCTTTGAAGACTAGCTGCCTGAGCTAGGGAAAAGAACCCCGCCCATAGGAAGGGAATGTGTTTGAAGTCTGAAGTAAAGAAACGCCGAAGAGGAACGGCGATAGTTGAAACAGAACAGGGGATTCTCGTTACTGCCTGGGGGTGAAGCCAACAAAGACGAAAGCAGAATTGAAGCTGCAATGAGAGAACTAAGAGAGGAAACAGGATTGCACCCTTATTATGCAAAGTACCTCTTTAGGCACATCGGCAAAGTTCATAAATCGCGCGGGCATGGTTACTTTCAAGATCATCATACAGTCTGTCGGGTAAAAGCTAAAGGTACCCCGAGTCCGCGACATGAAATCAAATATGTAGCCTATTATAAACCAAGCTCCGCGGTGCGCATTTCAGGTGTAACAAGAGAAATAATTGAGAAGTACTATAACTATAAGAAACACAGCAAAGTAAAACAAAAGCAGATGAGTATCGTGAATAAGATTTTGGAATAGCTCACCTAATCAGAATTGGAGGGAAGATATGGGATTATTTGATATCTTCAAAAGAAAACGAACAGGGTATAGACGAACCTGGAATATGGAAATGAAATTTTTGTATGAATGTCCTCAGTATTCCAAAGAAAAAGCGATTTGTTTTGAAATACCTCTGGTGGAGGATGACAAACATATTTATACACAGTGGGTAGGGCAATCAGGTAGTCCATATCTAGTGAAACTACCTGGAGTAAATATGAGTGTCGATGAACAGGGAAACTATACCGTAGAGGACATCCTCGAGAATCTGGGTGGTGGCAAGTCAGCACCTATCTTGGATGAGAGGTTGAAAGAAATGGGGCTAGTAATTGAATGTCCTTATTGCGGAGAGAAAGCACATTTTATTCTAGCAGTGGCTATTATAAGAAATAAACAAGGCGACGTACTAGCACAAGAAGTAAGCAACTTACGAGAAGTATATACTCTTCCCATATCGCTACTGAAGAGTGACGGACAAGGGAATTTTAGTGTAGTCACTTTTTTAAATCCCATCTCTGAATCTAATAGAGCCACCGAGATGGCAGAGTTAGAGCTCGATGAAAATCAAGCCGAAAGTCTTCTTGTCGATGAAGCTAAAATTATCCAAGAACGTGCTGCCGAGATATTTGCCGAGAGCAAAGCTGCTATTCAAAGTAATCCCAATGATGTAGAGGCATATTACAAAAGAGCTGCAGCATATGTGCTAGAAAAGGATTACGAATCCGCCTTCAAAGCTCTTAGCAAAGCAATTGAACTAGACCCGGACTACACACCGGCGATTACGAAGCGTGGCGTCATATATGGTATCAAGGAAGAATTCGATTTAGCCATGAAGGATTTTAACAGAGCTATTGGATTAGACCCAAGCTATCCTCCAGCCTATCTTAATAGGGGCATTTGCTACTACGAAATGGGGAATACTGACTTAGCTCTAAACGACCTGAATAAAGTATTAGAAATATCAAGCAAACCTGTGCTAATCAAACAAGCTAGACAATACTCAATTCTGTGCAGGAGGACAAATGGGCTGCGTGAATGTGACCAAGGCATTACTCATGTTGAAAAGTGTCAATATGATAAGGCTATTACGGAACTAAAAAAGGTCATAGAGTCTAACCCCGGTAACGCTTCCGCTTATTTCTATCTCGGCATGGCTTACGATAATCAGGAGAACTATGACCTAGCTGTAGCTGCACTCGACAAGGCCATTGAACTAGACCCTGAATTTCCCGGTGCTTACAATAATCGCGGTTGGGTCTATCTAAAAACAGCGCATTATACACGAGCTATCGCTGATTTCAGCAAAGAGATAGAACTCAACCCTGATTTTGTGGCTGTCTACCTTAATAGAGCTAATGCATACTACAACATTAGACAGCGGGGGTTAGCCATAGCCGACTTAAAGAAGGCGCTCGAATTATCAAGCGATCCTGAGCAAATAGAGAAAATCCAGCGACAAATAGAAGCAATAATGAATAGATAAGATATTCTAACACTACAGATATATTTAATGACTAACTTTTTTATAGAATTCCGGATGCATGGGTATGCGAAAGAATACGCGAAAGATGTAATATATTCTGTCGCTAAGAAGTTTAGAGTTAGGGGCATTACGAGGAAAAGGGTAGTACCTCATATAGCCTTGTATGGCCCTGGTAAAACCAACGATATCAGGAAGGTAATTTCAGCGGTTGAAAAGGTAGGGCGAAGATATACCCTGGTTTCCTTCAAGGTTAAGGGATTCGGTTACTTCGATCGTACCTCAAAAGTTATATACTTTGATATCAACCCTTCGCAAGAACTTGAGGACTTAAGATGGATATTGTCCCAAGAATTAAAAAAGATATCCACCGGTCAATCATGGGATAGCCAAAGAAACCATTCTTTCCATGCCACTATCGCCTTTCGAGATATTAATGCCCAATTCGATAGAATATGGGTTTACCTCAAGAGTAAAGAGGAACCCAATATCAACCAACACCTTCTCAGAATAACGGTTTTGGGTGCAAGGGGGCGAATTGTATGTGAGTATGACCTGGTTCTTAAGAAATTACTCAAGCGAAGAGAGGCATTAAGCAAGTATTGGTGGCGGAGAACAATAAACCGACTTCGAGAACTGCAAGGGTTACCTCCAGAGAGACAACCTTCCCCGTTGGATTGGCTTCGAGGAATATTCAACTGGCCGCACTAATAATTCCGGTAACGGGCAATGGCAGTAAAAGCTTAGGCATACTTATAAGAGTAAGAATTCAATGTTGCACAAAGGTTCAGCGCATATGAGTAACATTAGCTTGGATTGTTCAATCGGTCAAAACAAAAGTCCATTTTGTTGAATCAGATGCTTAGCCACTGGGAAGCCAGGAAGCCATCTTGCAGAATTTAGGTGTATACTAATACTGACTTTGGGGCGTATGGGCGGCTTTCTGCAAAGGCATAGTAGCAGGCCCTGAGCACAACGAAGGATCTTAAATGGGAAAAAAGATAAGAGTCGGCATTGGCTATGATAGTCACCCTTTGGTCCCGGGGTGCAAGCTAATTCTGGCAGGCGTTGATATTCCCTATGATACAAGGTGAGGCTTTATCTGAGCGCTTATAATAATATAAAAGTAACTACACCTGAGGATTTGGCATTAGCAAAAATCATCGCCCAAAATATCTCAACCTTGCCCATGCCAATATTAAAAAGCAGAATCTAACAAAATAGCGAATTGTTTAAAGAGTGATAACCCTTGACATGACAGCTTAGCTACCACTAATATCCTTTAGTGAGCAGTATCAATTTTGCAACTAGCGCTAAAGCAAAATCAAGTTTCCTCGTTATCTATATCGACAGGCTAAAAATAAGGAGTGATAAAAATGAAATCAAAGCTAACCTTAGTATTGATTATTACTGCCATCTCAACATTGCTGTTTGCTTGCTCCCCAGCCTCAAAGCAAGTATCTGTAGAGGTTTCTTGTGATGACTTTATCAAGCTCCCCCCTGAGGAACGTGCTATTAGCAAAGAAATCGAAGTTCCTGTTGATAGCTCATTTACAGTAACTTTGTGTTCCAACCCCTCTACAGGCTTCCAATGGTCGGAGACTGCACAAATTAGTGACCAAACTGTGTTACAGCTGGTAGACCACAAATTCGTGCCTCCTGAAAAAACTGGTGTTGAGGGAGCTCCTGGTCAAGAAACATGGACATTCAAGGCGCTAGAGAAAGACACAAGCGTTATATCTATGGAATATAGCCGACCTTGGGAAGGTGGTGAGAAGGGAGCTTGGACATTCAACCTAACCGTAGTCGTTAAATAGAGTACCACAGAGATAACAGCACGTATCGCCTACCCACAAGGTAACAGAAGCTTTGACTTGTTCAATATGCTTAGCGAGTGGGAAAACCGAGAAGTTATCTTACAAAGTTTAGGTGTATACTAATAATGACTTTGGGGAATATAAGCGGCTTTCTGCACAGACATGGCATGTTTTGAGCATAACGAAGGGTCTCAAATGGAAAGAGAGCTAAGAGTCGGCATCGGCTATGATAGCCACCCTTTAGTCCCGGGACGCAAGCTGGTTTTGGGAGGCGTTGATATCCCCTATGGTAAAGGCTTGCTGGGGCGGAGCGATGCTGACGTGGCAACTCATGCCATAATAGATGCTTTATGTGGCGCCGCTGACCTTGGTGATATCGGCACTCAATTTCCCCCCGAGGAGTCAAAGCATGAAGGTATCTCCAGCTTAACTTTACTGAATAGAGTTCATGAATTAGTTAAAGCAAAAGGCTTTAGCGTGGCTAATATTGACACTACTATTATTGCCCAGTGCCCCAAACTTTCGCCTTTTATCTCTGAGATGCGAAAACGCATTAGCCAAGTTTTAGGTATTGAGCCAACACAGGTGACAATCAAGGCCACCACCACTGATGGTTTAGGCTTTAT
>JAGMBH010000095.1 GCA_023129815.1 Dehalococcoidia bacterium | reverse complement strand
CTTCGTCCAATGTGTCGCTTCGCTTAAGGAGTGGTGAGGACATAGGCTCGCAAACTATTTCACAGGTCAAGGCAAAGATAAGAGGAGATATAGAGGCTAAGCGCTAAATTACTTTAGAGGTGGAAAAGATATAGTTAAACATTTACGGATTAATAGGCAAATTAGGGTCAAAGAAGTTCGACTTATAGGAGAGGAAGGAGAACAACTGGGCATACAACCTCTGCAGCAAGCATTGCAGCTTGCTCGAGAACATGGTCTTGATTTAGTTGAAGTATCACCAACGGTCATTCCACCGGTATGTCGGCTTCTTGATTATGGAAAGTATAAATATGAACAATCGAAAAAAGAACGGAAAGTAAAAAGGAGTCAAAAAATTGGCTTGCTTAGAGAAGTTCGTTTTAGACCAAAAATTGAGGAACATGATTTACAAGCGAAGATTAGAACAATAAGAAAATTGCTGGAGGAAGGTAGTAAAGTAAGGGTATCGGTGAGGTTTAGAGGACGTGAGGTTATTTATCCCGAATTAGGTTGGAAGGTGCTACAGAAGGTGGCCGAAGCCTTAAAAGAAGAAGCAGTAGCAAGCGACCATCTTGTTAAGGATGCAAGGCATATAGCTTTAATCCTTTTGCCTTCTCCGGCGAAAAAATCTACGGTGGTGAAATCAGATGCCAAAACTTAAGACTCATAAAGGAGTGAAGGGGCGTTTTCACATAACAGGTAGTGGCAAGCTCATGCGGACTAAGTGTGGCAAAAGCCACTTAAGACGGAAAAAAGCTCCTCGAACCAAGCGTCTTTATGACGAGCTTATGTCAGTCTCTTCGGCAGATAAAAAGCGAGTAGGAAGACTTTTACCTTATAAATAGTATAAAGGAGATTAAAAAATGAATTGGGCCCTTCTAATTCCTATCTTGGCAATAGTCCTTGGTATATCTTGTGGTGGCTGGGCAATCTACTGGGAACACAAAAGGGATATGGCTCTAATAGAGAAGGGGCTATATCAGCCGAAGCAAGCAAAGCCATTAGGTCCTCCCGGTTGGGGATTATTGCTTGCAGGCTCCATAGTGACCGGGATAGGGATAGCTCTTATCATCAGCGCTTTTGCTTTCCAGATAGGCAAAGCGACCGGCATCCCCGGGTTTGTCTTCTTATTTATTGGCATTGCATTAATAGTAGTTTATTCTATTACTAAGGAGAAGAAGATAACTTCTGAAAATAAAGCTAAGGGAGGATGATTTTGCCACGAGCTAAAAGCGGGAAAGTCACTCATAGACGCCATAAAAAGGCACTTGAATTAACCAAGGGCCATTATGGTGCCAGGCATGCCTTATATCGCACAGCTCATGAATCTATGCTTCATGCTTTGGATTACGCTTACTGCCACCGTCGAGAGCGAAAAGGCAATTTCAGGAGATTATGGATTGCTCGCATCAATGCCGCAGCACGAGCTCAAGGGCTCTCCTACAGTCAGTTTATGGCTAGCTTAAAGAAATCAAACACGGAAATAAACCGCAAGATGCTAGCTGAGATGGCAGTTAAGGATCCTGAAGGCTTGGCTAAATTAATGGCTTCTGTTTCATCTGAAAACACAAATGCTCAAGCAACTTAAGGAACTTCGCCGAGAGGCTCTTAGTGAATTAAACCAAGTTAGCGAACTTAGGGAACTCAGTTCATGGCGAGTTCACCAGTTGGGCAAGAAAAGCAAGTTAACTCAAATTTTGCGTTCTTTGGCTACCCTACCTCTAGAGGAGCGAAAAAAAGTAGGCGCCCAAGCTAATGAAATCAAGAGAGCTTTAGAATCGGGCCTAGTTGAAAAGAAAAAGTTTCTAGAAGAAATCCACCTGGCTACTTCCTTAGAGCGTGAAGGGTTAGATGTTACTTTGCCTGGTCGGCCTGTTCCCATAGGACGACTTCACCCCATCCCCCAAGTACTGGAAGAAATTTGTGATGTTTTCAAGAACATGGGTTTTCAAGTTTTTGAGGGGCCTGATGTTGAGTGGGATTATTATAACTTTGAGGCTCTAAATATCCCTCAATGGCACCCGGCACGGGATATGTTCGCCACTTTGTGGGTAGATCCCGAGATGGATAAGGAATCCAGGCTTTTGCGCACCCATACTTCGCCGATGCAGATAAGGCTGATGGAAAAGAAGCGCCCACCGATAAGAGCTATAATGCCAGGGCGGGTTTATAGATATGAAGCAACCGATGTTACCCATGAATCTATGTTATATCAGGTTGAAGGATTAGCTATAGACAAGGATATTACTTTGGCTGATTTGAAAGGCACTTTGTTTGAATTTAGTCGTTGCCTTTTTGGTGAGGAAAGGAAAGTACGCTTCCGATGTGATTACTTCCCCTTTGTCGAACCTGGGGTGGAGGTGGCTATTGAGTGCTCAGCCTGTCATGGAACTGGCTGCCGACTGTGTGGCTACAGCGGCTGGATTGAAATATTGGGTGCAGGGATGACCCACCCTGATGTCCTCAAGCGTGGTAATATTGATCCTGAAATTTATAGTGGCTTTGCCTTTGGTATGGGTGCAGAGCGCATCGCCATGCTTCGCTACGGCATAGACGATATTCGCCTCTTTTACCGTAATGACCTTAGGTTTTTAAAACAATTCTAGATTTTAGTAGCTAACATGAAGGCTTCGCTTAAATGGCTTAAAGATTATAGTGACATCAAGCTTGCTCCTAAAGAGCTAGCTAGAAAGCTAACTATGGCTGGCGTGGAAGTCAAAGACCTACAGATTACAGGCAGCACCTGGAACAACATAGTAGTAGGAGAAGTGATAGCTTTAAATCCACATCCTAACGCCGATCGCCTAAAGCTAGCTACTGTTAATCTCGGCCCCCAGCAGATTACTGTAGTTTGCGGTGCCCCAAACATTAGCCCTGGTCAGAAGGTGCCTTTCGCCTCTGTGGGAGCACAACTTATAGATGGTCATACTGGGAAACCTATTTTGCTGAAGCCGGCTGAAATTCGTGGCGTTCTTTCTGAGGGCATGGTTTGCTCTGAAAAGGAATTGGGGATCTCTGATAGTCATGAGGGCATCATGGTATTACCACCAGAAGCCCTTATAGGTATGCCTCTTAGAGACTATTTAGGCGATGTTATTTTTGATTTAGATATAACACCCAATCGCCCAGATTGCTTATCCATAATTGGCATTGCGAGAGAAATTGCCTCTCTTACTGAGCAACCACTTCGTTTGCCCGAGATTCATTATGAAGAAACAGAAGCTCCAATAGATTCCTTTGTCAAGGTTGACATAATTGACCCAAGTTTATGTCCTAGGTACTGCGCCAGCTTAATCACGGGGGTTAAGATAGCGTCTTCTCCTAATTGGCTACAGCAACGCCTGAGTAGCTATGGCATGCGTCCTATTAACAATGTGGTGGATGTTACCAATTACGTGATGCTGGAATATGGGCAGCCTCTCCATGCTTTTGACTATCATAAGCTTGGAGGCAAACAGATTATTGTCCGTCGGGCTAAAAATGGCGAAACTATAACCACCCTTGATGGAATAGAGCGTGTTCTTAGCCCCGATACTTTAGTCATTGCTGACAAAGAAAAGGCTGTTGCTATTGCTGGAATTATGGGAGGATTGGATACCGAGGTTGCAGATAAAACCACTTCTATTCTCTTGGAGTCAGCAAATTTCAACCAGGCAATCATTCGTCAAGGATGCCGCTGCCTTAATTTACAGAGTGAAGCTTCAATTCGCTTTGATAAAGGGCTAAATCCTGACTTTCCACTGCTGCCGCTGAAGCGGGCTACTCAATTGCTGCTAGAACTGGCCGGTGGTAAAGCAGCCAGGGGTATAGTTGATGTTTATCCAGGAAAGCTAGAGCCAAAAGGCATACTACTTTCTGCTGAGGAGGTGGAGCGACTTTCAGGCTTGAAGGTACCATTAGCTAAGATTCTTAAGGTATTAAAATCTTTGGGCTTTGAATGTCAGCATGCCGACTCAGCGTCACAAATCTTGGTAGTCACTCCTTATTGGCGTAGTGACATTAGGTGC
>JAGMBH010000094.1 GCA_023129815.1 Dehalococcoidia bacterium | reverse complement strand
AGCGAAGCAATCTCAAGCAAAGATTACGAAATATTCTCACCGGCTGCGGTTTTCAAGAAATACTGACTTATTCTTTGACTAGCTTAGAGAGGTTGCAAAAAATTTCTTCAAGGCTCAAGCTGGAGGTTACACCTTTGAAGGTAGCTAATCCTATGACCAAGGAGCAAGAATACTTGCGTACTACTTTGTGTCCTGGCTTGCTAACTACCTTGGCACACAATCAAAGGATTGAGGAAAAGGGCATAAGATTATTTGAAATCGGCAAGATATTCTTGCCACAAGGGAATGAGCTGCCACAAGAAAAGGAAATGCTTTGTGCTACACTTAGCGGCCCAGAGGCAGAATTGTCCTGGCATGCTAATAAGGAGCAACTCATTTTTTTTGATGCTAAGGGGGTAGTAGAGAACCTTTTGAACCAATTGGGACCAGAAGCAATCTTTGAAGCCAGCGATGATGAAAGCCTATTACCTGGAAGGGCAGCTAATATAATCATCGGCGGTGACAAAGTGGGTATTGTAGGTAACTTGCATCCCAAGGTAGCACAAGCCTTCGAGCTTTCTGATGCTGTTTATCTTATTGAAATGGATATAGAGAAGTTGTTGAGCAAAACAATTAAAGTAAAGCAGTATCAGCCTATCCCACGATTTCCCAGCATAACTAGAGACATCGCCTTAGTAATAGATAAGCAAGTAAGCTATCAGCAGGTGGAGGATGTAATCCGGAGCTTCCCACTAGTAAAGAAAGTCACGCTCTTTGACTTTTATCGAGGTGAGCAAATACCTGAAGGCAAGAAATCCTTCGCTATAAGGATTGTTTATCAATCACCTGAGCATACTTTAACTGATGAGGAAGTTGACATAATCCAAAAGCAGATGCTTGATAGACTACATCAGGGACTGGGCGCAACCTTGCGAAGCTAATTTTTTTCAAGCAGCTTTCTCACTTCAGCAGCGACACTACCCAAAGGCAAAAGCTGGGTTTCTTTCCCTGTGCGCCATTTCACCTCTATGCTTTGGCTTTGTAAGGTGCGTGGTGATAAGGTTAACCTCAAGGGTATTCCCAAAAGGTCAGCATCGTTGAACTTAACCCCTGGGGATTCGTTGCGATCATCGAAAAGCACTTCAATGCCTTCCTTTTCCAGTTTCTGATATACATCTTCAGCAGCGGTGGCAACCACGGGGCTCTCTAAATGTAGAGGACAAAGATAGACTTGATAAGGGGCAATCAAGAGCGGCCAGATAATACCTTTATCATCATGGCTCTGCTCTACTATAGCTGCTAATAGGCGCCCTAATCCAATGCCATAGCTACCCATAACAGTAGGCCGAGATGCTCCGTTGGGATCTAGGAAGAATGCCTCCATTTTTTCGCTGATAAAGGTACCCAGCTTAAATATATGTCCTACTTCGATGCCACGAGCAGAAGACAGCTCACTACCACACTTGGGACAACTATCTCCAGCGTGGGCTAAAGCAATATCGGCTATAAGGGCAACCTGAAAATCTCTAGGATAATTGGCATTCTTAAAGTGATATCCAGATTTATTAGCTCCAGCGATGAAATTAGCGCCCCAGGTTATGGAATCATCAGCAACAATTTTGACATCTTTTATACCAATAGGCGAAGCAAAGCCGGCCACTATGCCTGCCTCACTTACCTCGCCTTCAGTAGCTAATCTAAGCTCGGAACACTTCAGCGTATTTCTTAGCTTTGTTTCATTCACTTCTAAGTCGCCTCGGATAACGACAAAGACAAAT
>JAGMBH010000093.1 GCA_023129815.1 Dehalococcoidia bacterium | reverse complement strand
TCCTTGCCACCTATGGCACCACTGTCAGCCTCTACCATCAAGGCTGGTAAACCAAGGCGAGCATAGATATTCTTGTAAGCTTGGCTCATTTTCTCATAGCTTTCATCCAGACCAGCCTCATCAACATCAAAGCTGTAAAGGTCTTTCATAATGAATTCTCGGACTCTCAGTAATCCACCACGAGGGCGAGGCTCATCGCGGAATTTAGTTTGTATTTGGTAAAGGAGTAAAGGGAGATCGCGGTAGCTCTGCACATAGCGATGAGCAAGCTCAGCAACAACTTCTTCATGTGTGGGTCCCAAGGCCAGTTTGTGCTCCTTGCGGTCAGTCAGGGTGAACAGAGATTGGCCAAAGGAAACATCTCTTCCTGATTGCTGCCATAGTTCGAAGGGCTGCAATACGGGCAGCATCAACTCCTGCCCGCCAGCTTTATCTATCTCCTCTCTAATTATCCGCTCTATTTTCTTAAGCACTCGCCAGCCTAAGGGCAAGTAGGAATAGATGCCAGCAGCTATCTGGGCAATCATGCCACTTCTGAGCAGTAACCGGTGGCTTATGCTCTCTGCTTCTGATGGCGCCTGTCGTAAAGTCTTGCCAAAAAGTTTAGAGAAACGCATTTTTGTTTCACCCTCACCCTAGCCCCCTCCCCTGAGGGAGAAGGAATTTACTTCCGCCATTAAGGCTTCCAATAGGTTTTTCTCAGCCACTGTCTTTACCACGCTGCCCTTCCTAAATATAGCACCTTTACCCTTGCCGCAAGCAATGCCTACATCAGCATCTCTAGCCTCGCCAGGACCGTTAACTACACAGCCCATAACCGCCACTTTAATAGCCTTGGTTATCTTTTGAAGATGTTTGTCCATGGCTTCAGCCAGGGCAACAACATCAACTTCAGCTCGACCGCAGGAAGGACAGCTTACCAAGGTCGGACCTCGCTGACGAAGTCCCAGGCTTTTTAGAATTTCATAAGCGACAAATACCTCCTCACATGGGTGAGCGGTAAGGGAAACACGGATAGTATCACCAATCCCCTGATAAAGAAGTATGCCAATGCCTACAGCACTGCGTATAGCTCCAAATCGAGGAAGCCCCGCTTCAGTGATACCTAAGTGTAAAGGATAAGGTATTTTGTCAGCAATTAGCTGGTAAGCCTGAATAGTAGTGGGCACATCAAAGGCTTTAAGAGAAACCTTAATTAAATTAAAGTCCAGGCTCTCCAAAAGCTTTATTTGTTGCAATGCCATGTTAACCATCCGCTCGGATAGCGGAGCATCAAGCTCAAAGTTTGCTGGTAAACTGCCGGCATTCACTCCGACTCGGATGGGTATTTCCCTTTCTTTAGCTACAACTACCACCTTGGCAATTTGCTCTTTATCACGAATATTGCCGGGATTAAGGCGAAGCCCATCGGCGCCAGCTTTCAAAGCAGCTAAAGCCAAACGATAGTCAAAGTGAATATCAGCGATAAGAGGTAAGGAAACACCTTTCTTTATCGCTGAAATGCTTTCAGCCGCTTCCTTATCTGGAACTGCCAGCCGCACTAGTTCGCAGCCACAATCTTCTAGCTGCTTAATTTGATTTATGGTGGCAGGAATATCATGAGTGTCAGTTTTGGTCATCGATTGCACCACAACTGGGGCATCCCCGCCAACAGTTACTCTGCCAATTCTTATAGGTCTAGAAATTCGACGCGTCATAATCCGAAGCCCTCGCCTTTGATTAGGCGCAGGATATCATTAAAGGTTATCAGAACCATAAGCGTGATTAGAAAGGTAGTACCTATAGTATAGGCCAACCGCATTGCGTGAGGAGAGAGGCGCTTCCCTCGCCTGATTCCCTCGATAAGCGCCACCAACATCCCCCCCCCATCTAAAGGTGGAACAGGGAAGAAATTGAATAAGGCAAGCCCCAAACTAATAATGCCAGCCATAAAAAGCATATTGCTGCAGCCAAAGGACTTCACTGCTTCTATAGTCAACTGACCAGCACCTACCGGCCCTACTAGTGCCTTGCCAGGATCTTCTTTGATTAAGGGAATGGAAGCGACTATCAGCTCAGGCATATGGGTAATATACCAGCCTCCTAAGTAGGCTGCCTTCCATACAGGAAGTCGCTCCTGCTCAATACGAACTCCATCCACCCAGCTTAACTTTATACCCGTCACCTGTCGGGCAGAATCAAGCTCTTTAACGATTTCTTCCCCTTCCCTGAGTAAAGTTATGTGTATTTTCTCTCCCTCTGCAACAGAAGCTAGGACGTGGGACATGCTTTCATCGTTATATATAGCTTGGCCATTAATGCTCAAAATGGTATCTCCAGGTCTAATGCCCACTTTGGCTGCTGCTGAATCTTCTCTCACTTGATTCACTATATTCCAGCAAAGCAAGACACCTATTACTCGTCGCTCTAATGACGGGTCGAACTCTGGTTTCAAACTGGTTTCACTCTGGCTTCCATCCCTTTGCAGAAGCAAGGTTATTTCTTCCCCTTCTTCGCTCGAATTAACCCTGCTTTGTATGTCTCCCCACTTATAAACAGGATTCCCATTCACCTTCAGAATTACATTCCCAGGTTCTATACCCGCTACTTCCGCCGGTGAGCCCTCTACTATGGAGTGCACCATAACCCCATTACCAACTACCACACTTGTGGGCAGCGTAAAGAAGGCACTAATCAAGATAAAAGCGAGAAAAATGCTGACCAATGGACCTGCAGCATAGATTCCCAACCTGCTCCAGGGGCCTTTGCTAGCTAGGCTTCCAGGTACTGTAGGGTCATTTTCTCCAGTACTCTTGACGAAAGCTCCCAGTGGTATAGCATTGACCGAATACACTGTCTCCCCTCGCTTGATGCCAAAAAGTCGCGGAGGAAAACCTAAGCCAAACTCCTCTACCTTCACTCCAGCACGCCTGGCAGCGATGAAATGCCCCAATTCATGAAGGGAGATTACAACGAACAGAGTCAAAATAAAAAGAATAATAACTATGGCAATGTTCATCTTTTATCCCACTGGCCTGAAATTGCTTCGTCGAGTTTCTTCCCCTTCGCGGAGTTTACCCTGGGAGAGATTTTTCGGTCGCTTCGCTCCCTCAGAATGACAGGAAGCGAAGGACTCGGGGGCAGGATAAGCCTTGCCATAACAAATGAAAAGACGTTTAACATATTCCCTTGCCCAAGCATCGGCAACTAGAATTTCTTCCAAGGATGGCTGAGCAATGCCCCGATGCTGTTCCAATGTTTCTTGCACTATTCTAGCTATATCAGTAAAGCTTATACGCTTGTTAAGAAAAAGCCCTACGGCCACTTCATCGGCAGCACAAAGCACTGCAGGATAAGTTCCTCCTTGCTTACCTGCATCCAGCGCCAATTTAAGACAAGGAAATCTGTTTTGCTCTACTGGCTCGAAGTTTAGAGATTGGATTTTGTTCCAGTTGAGGCGTGGTAGCTCTGAATTGGGCAACCTCTCAGGATAACAAAGGGCATATTGGATGGGCAACCTCATATCAGGAAAGCTGAGCTGCGCTTTTATTGAACCGTCCATAAACTCTACCATGGAGTGAATGATACTTTGTGGATGAATTAATATCTCAATGCTCTCAAAAGGAATAGCGAAAAGCCAATGAGCTTCAATAGCCTCTGCTCCTTTATTCAGAAGCGTGGCCGAGTCAATAGTGATCTTCCTCCCCATTTTCCAGGTAGGGTGATGAAGGGCTTGCTCTACCGTTACTTTTCTTAATTCCGGCTGGGAATAGTGGTAGAAAGGCCCACCAGAAGCAGTTAAAAAAATTCTTTGTGGTTTATTTTCCTCCCCTTGCAAGCATTGCCAGATAGCACTAAGCTCACTATCAATAGGCAGAATTTGAGCTTGATAGCTTTTAGCCTCACGAACGATAATTTCCCCCGCCATCACCAATACTTCCTTGTTGGCTAAAGCTACTGTTTTGCCTGCCTTTAGAGCTGCTAAAGTAGGATACAACCCTGCTTTGCCTGAAGTGGCTATGATGACCAGATCAACATCTGGATGGCTGGCTATTTGTTCCATGGATAAGAATTCGCCTCTATAGGTAAAGTCAGGCTCGACTGAGGAATAAAACATCTCAGGTTGAAATTTGGCTATTTGCTTTTCCAGAAGCTTGAGATTTTTACCCCCGGCTAAACCTACCACCTGAAATCTAACAGAAAGGGCACGTATCACATCCAGAGCTTGCCGCCCTATGGAACCCGTTGAACCTAAGATAGCTATTTTCTTTACACGGTCCATATTACATAATAGTATACCATTGCCCCGACAAAAATAAGGCTGTCAAAGCGGTCAAGAATACCACCATGCCCTGGCAACAGCTTGCCTGACTCTTTCACCCCCATGTTACGTTTGAGCAAAGATTCAACCAAGTCACCAAGTTGAGCAAAGAGGCTAATAAGGCAGCCTAGGAGCATGGCTTGCCAGTATCCAAGGAGTGAATGAGAAAAAAGGACAGGAATCTTGGATATTGCTACAGCAACTATAATAGCGCTTACGAAGCCACCCAAGGCTCCTTCCCAAGTTTTACCTGGGCTTATAGCAGAGGCTAGCTTGTGCTTGCCCCATGCTCTTCCAACAAAAAAGGCGCCCGTGTCATTGGCAAACGTAGTGAGTAGTGCCAAGTAAACCCAACCTTTCCCATCTTCTAAAATGCGCAAGTTGACCCAGTAACTGAGCATCCACCCTACATAAAGAACGCCAGCTACTAGCCAAGCCCAATCATAGAATGCTTTTTTCTGAGGTGAGAGTCGTAACAGCCAGACTAGAGAAATCACTACAGCGGCTGTCATAACTATAGGTAATATATTTGCATAGTGAGGGCTCAGGGCGAGTACCAGTGCCCATGACAAGCCAAAATAAGTTAAGGGATGTCTCTTAGTGAGGTCAGTAGACATGTGATAAAACTCAAAGGTGCCGAGCAATACTACGGCAGCGATAAGAAGGCTAAACCAAGGATCGCCAAACCAAACAGCGAAAATGATGAGAGGTACACCTACAGCAGCAGTGAAAATCCTTTGCTTAAGCATAAGTCAATTTTATCAGCTTTCATGCCGCTGTAGATTATTCTTCCCTTATCTCCTTTTCCTTTTTCTGACCTATTTCGTTTGCTTTGTTTATAAAGCTCTCGCTAATCTTATCGACTTGTTTAATAGAATCCTCAAGCTTGTCTTGTGATATTTCCTTATTTTTCTCCATTTGTCTTAATTTTGCGATGCTGTCTCGCCTTATATTGCGTAATACTACTCGCCGCTCCTCTATTCTTTTAGACACCAATTTGGCTAGCTTTATGCGATGTTCCTCACTTAGGGGAGGAATGACCACCCGAATTACATTGCTGTCATTTAGAGGATTAAGGCCGATATCAGCTTTAAGAATAGCTTTCTCGATATTACGTAATGAGGTACGATCCCAAGGTTGGATAACAATTAAATTAGCCTCAGGCACAGATATAGTGGCAATCTGGTGGATGGGAATAAGCGCGCCGTGATAATCAACCATAATATTCTCAACTATCGCTGGGTTAGCTCGTCCAGTGCGGATAATAGTTAACTCACGGGCTAAGCCATCAACAGCCTTTTGCATTTTTGAGTTCAGTTCGATAAGTATTTCTTCTACCATGCTCGGTTATCAGTAAAGACAAGAACGCCAATAGCTAACAGCCGAGTTCAAATCTAGCAAACTGGCGCACCTTTATATTCTCGCCCACTTTAGCTATTGTTTCGGCGATAATTTCCTCTACAGTCTTATCGAACTCTTTGATAAAGGGCTGGAGAAGGAGACAAGCTTCTTGAGGCTCTAACTCCGCCCCTGCTGGGATTTCTGCCGCGGTGATAAACTGTGGAGATGTAGCAGCTACTTGCATGGCTAAGTTGTGAGCAAGCTGTCTAAATTCATCCGTGCGAGCCACAAAATCAGTTTCACAGTTTAGCTCTACTAATGCTCCTACCCGCCCAGTGTGATGGACGTAAGCTTCAATTACTCCTTCATTGGCAATACGCTCTGCCTTTTTTCCCGCAATTACTAGCCCACGGCATTTCAAAACTTTGACTGCCTTTTCTATATCTCCACCTGCCGCTAGCAAAGCATCCTTACACTCAAGTATACCAGCTTCAGTTCTGCCTCTTACCTCTTTAATAGCCTTGGTTGATACCCTCATTCAAATAACCTAGGGTTGATCCTCCTCCGGATTAAAGGTGTAAGAACCTAAAATTTCGACGGGCTCTTCTGTCTCGGCGGATGGTAACCCAGCAGCCTCTACTTCTTCAGAAGTTTGTATTCCTTTGCCTTCAATTATGGCATCAGCTATTCTGGCACAAATCAGTTTGATTGCTTTGATAGCATCATCGTTAGCGGGGATGGGGTAATCAATATTATCGGGATTACAATTAGTATCTGCGATGGCTATTACAGGAATATCCAGTTTTTTGGCCTCAGCAAAGGCAATTTTGTCCTTAATAGGGTCAGCGATGAAAAGAGCTCCAGGGAGAGCAGTCATTTCCTTAAAACCACCCATTTGTTCATTTAACCTCAAGATTTTCTTTTCTAATTTCACCCTTTCTTTCTTAGATAACTGATCGAACTCGCCTTTCTCTCTCTTATCTTCCAAACGAACCAGATAATCAATCCGAGCTTGTATAGTGGCAAAATTAGTTAGCATTCCTCCAAGCCACCTTTGATTGACATAATGCATGGCACATCTTTTAGCTTCTTCCTCTATCACTTGCTGGGCTTGTTTCTTAGTGCCGACAAAGAGGATAATTTGCCCGCTGGCTGCTAGGTCTCGGGCAAAGGCACATGCCTCGTCTAACATCGTAACTGTCTTTTCTAAATCAATGATATGTATTCCGTTGCGCTGGGTAAAGATATATTTTCTCATCTTAGGGTGCCAATAGCTAGCCGGATGACCAAAGTGAGCCCCCGCTTCCAGAAGTTCTTTTACTGACGGATTTTCCATTATTCTTCTAACCCCTTTCAAATCTGCCGCGTCCCTGGAGGGATTCGAACCCACGACCCGCTGCTTAGAAGGCAGCCGCTCTATCCAGCTGAGCTACAGGGACATCTAGATTAAGTGTAACATAATAGAGATTGATTGATAAAGATGGAGGTTAGCAAAACTGGGAATTTTACTGACTGCAAAAGCTATAAGTGTAACTCCTTCATCGCATGGTTGATATAATTCAGTGCATTTACAATATTTTCTTCCCCGGTTGCTAGGGAAAATCTAATATGGCTATCCATCCCAAATGGAGCACCTTCAACTCCAGCTACTTGTGCCTTTCTTAACAAAAAATTGCGAAAATCTACAGAACTTCTTATCGGGAATTCCTTACCGGCAAATTCATATTTGGAGCCAAAGAAATTATCGATGCTAGGAAAGGCGTAAAATGCCCCTTCTGGCTTAATGCAACTAATGCCATCAATCTCATTCAAGCCCTTGACAAAAATATTTCTATTCCTTTCATATCTTTGTCTCATGTCATCAGTAGCTTCCTTAGCTTTCTGGCTAGTGTAAGCGACACGCATAGCATATTGAGCCGGCCGCGAAGTCCCAGAATTGACATGCCCTTGCAATTTTGTTAGTGCTTTGATAACTTCACTGGGGCCAGCAACATATCCCAATCTCCAACCAGGAACACCAAGTCTCTTAGACGGGCCATCAACCAATATGGCATTATCTCTCATGCCTTCGATTGACAATATGCTCTCATGCTTTTTACCGTCAAAGAGAAACTTATTGTAAATTTCATCAGCTATAACCCATATATCTTTTTCTTTCACAATCTTGGCTATTTCCTCTAGCTCATCCTTGGTATAAACAACGCCCGAAGGATTGCACGGTGAGCTATAGAGCAACACCTTTATGTTCTTAGCTTCTATTTCTCTCCGTAATTTTTCTGGATTTGGTCTCAGACCTCCATCCGATCCCAGAAAACAAGGGATACCATAGGCTATTTTCACAGATTCGGGGTAGGTAACCCAGAATGGAGTCATAATCCCCATACTCTCTCCTGGCTCAAGTAAAACCCTCATCAATATGTCTAGGCCACCTTTCGCCCCAACGGTAATTGCTATATCTTGGGGGTCATACCTCACGCCAATTTCTTTATTTATTACTCCCGACAATATTTCCCTTAACTCGGGGTCACCTTGCACCGGTCCATATCTGCTGAGCTTGCCTCCCTCGAAAAGAGCTGCTAAAACATCTTCAGTGGGACCTCTATCTGGCTGTCCAGAAGTGAGATCTATAATTTTAAAGCCATACTCTTTTTCTAGAGAGCTTACCTCCTCCATTAAGCGAAGAGTCGCCGAGGGCTTTATCCCCCCTCCTAACTTACTTATAAGTGGCGCCATCTTAGTTTGCCTCCCTAACTTATTTCTATAAGTTCATCCACCAATTTCAGCCCAGAACCTGTTAAGGGTAACAGAACTTTGCTTTTGGGTTTGATGAAACCCTCTTTTATGGATTGCTTTAAGGCTACATAAGGCACTGCGCTGGTAGGTTCAACAATAAAGCCAAGTCGCCTCAATTCTACCAAGGACTCTTTTATTTCCTCATCTTCAACTATGATGGCATGCCCATTCGTCCTTTTCACTGCCTCTACTATTTGTCGTCTCCTCGGTGGATCAGCTATAGCTATACCATCAGCAAGCTTCGATTTAGTTAGACACCTTTCCTTAGCACCGAGGTCTCTGCATATCTTCGAGTAGCCACAAGCCTGGACGGCGATAATTTCGGGTACCTTATTTAAAACTTGGAGTTCTACTAATTCTTGATACCCTTTATACAAACCAAGTAAAATGGTACCACTCCCAACGGGAACTACTACATAGTCACTACTACCTATCTGCTCATAAGCTTCGTAAGCCATAGTTTTCTCGCCTTCTATAAAATAGGGATTCCACCAATGTCCGACATAAACAAAGCCCTCTCTTTCAGCTTTTATCGCTTCCCGATTAACATCCATCCTATCTCCATCAATTTCATGGACATTGGCCTGTAAAAGTCTGAGCAA
>JAGMBH010000092.1 GCA_023129815.1 Dehalococcoidia bacterium | reverse complement strand
CCTTTTACACCCAGTTCCTTAGCTTTTGCTGTGCTAACATAAGCCCCTCTGTCCTTGAAAGAACCTCCCAGGCTTAAGTACTCAAGTTTGAAGTTAACCTCAACTCCAGCTATAGTTTTCTTGACTATTGGAGTCCACCCTTGGTGCACGGAAGGGAGGCCTTCTACAGGGAGAAATTGAGCATATCTCCTGATATTTTCCTCTTTTACATCTACTAATTCTGGAAATTCCCTTCCTTGGAAATCGAGGACAATATCAAATACACCCCCACAATCATCCCGCCACCGCCATTCATCCCTGCGGGCCTCCTTTCCACAATTACAGCAGACTACCTTGCAAGGTATCAATTATTATGCCTTAGCTTTTGCTCCTCCACGCCAAAAGTCTAAATTAATCATGTTCTCAGTTTTCGCTATTATTGAAGTCACTGCCAGATCGCCAGTAACATTCAGGCTTGTTCTGCCCATATCCAGTATGGCGTCAATGCCCAGAATCATACCATAAGCTAGCGCCACGGATGTTCCTGCTTCAACAGGTAATCCTACCGACTCAAGAACCAGGAGCAGCATTATTGCACCAGCCCCGGGGACTCCGGCTGTTCCTATAGAGGCTAAAACCGCTGTAATCATAACTAGCATCTGTGCCCCTATTGCCAAGGGCATTCCTACCGCATTGGCGATGAACATGGCACAAACAGCCTGATACAGACAGGTGCCATCCATGTTTATAGTGGCACCAAGTGGTAGCGTAAATGAGTATATACCTCTATCAATCCCCAGCTTTTCCCTAGCAACGGTCATTGTAACTGGTAAAGTTCCACTGCTGCTTCTAGTGACAAAAGCTGTAAGCGAGGCGTCTCTAGCTCTGGGCCAAAATCTGGCCGGATTAAAACCCCATATTCTTAACGCTCCTCCGTAGACTACTAAATAATGAATAATGAGGCCTAAATATACCGCCCCAGTGACAACGCCCAGAGGACCCAAAACCTTTGCCCCTTGCGTACCAACGACTACCGCTATCAAGGCAAATACACCATAAGGTGCAATCTCCAATATCCAGCGAACCAACTTATACATCACTTCAGCTAATCCGTCAGAAACTCTTAATACAGTGTCGGCAGCTTCGCTGATTCTGGGAACTTTCATCTCTTTGAGGTAAGACAACGCTGTTCCCACCAGTATAGCGAATACTATTGTGGGCAATACCTTTCCTTCCGCTAAAGCCGCGAAGGGATTCTTTGGTATTAGCCCGAGCAAAACATCTTTTATTGCCGGTGCTGCTACCTCTCGTACTACCTCTTCTCCAACAAGTGCCAATCCCAATCCTGGCTTGAATAGGTTTGCTATAGCTAAACCTATCAGGACGGCAATAAATGTAGTTACTAAGTAAAAAACTATCGTCTTGACGCCGATTCTCACTCCGCGTGCCGGCGATATACTCGCTGCACCCACCACAAGGGAAAAGAGGACTATTGGCATGATACACATTTTAAGCAATGTCACAAAGAAATCTCCCAGTGGTTTTACCGGCGCTATGGCAGGTCCAGCAATTATCCCCACAACAATCCCCACACCCAGTCCTATCGCTATCTTATATATCAGGGGAAAACCAAAATAACCACCTCTACGTCTTTCCGCCACTTTTAATTACCTCCTTTCTTAAAAGTTAATGCGCTCCCCACCCTTCCCCAGCATACATTCTTTCTACATAGCATCACCTCCTTCCGACATTGCTACCAGTCTCCAGTATCGCCTTCGGCTATGCTCAATTCGCCCACTATAAGTAGCAGACTCTCTATACTCTATTATAAAATGGTACCTTTTAACTAGTCAATAGGTCGGATTACCCCAAGATTATTGTTACCGAGGCTGTTTGGAAATGTAGTGCGAGGCTTTAGCCTCGTGCACGACCCTAAAGGGTCGCACTACAAAATCTTTGGGGTGAAGACCATGAAAACCGAAAGAGGCAAATCTAGTTTGAGCCTGATTTTGAGTCTGAGGCAAAATCAAACAGCCATGTTACCTGACGGAGGCGTTACACCTTTTGAGGTCAAAGAGCGGTCTCAAACCAGGCTCGCCTTGAAAGGGAGACAAGGGAGGAAATCTCCTTCGTGTAGAAGGAGTTGAATCCGAATTATGACACAACAACTTAAACTCGGGTTACTTTGCTCAAATGATTTGACAGGCATGGAGCAAAAACACAAGCTATTTTTTGTGAGCTTGGGCAATATGTTTTCGCCAGAACTCTTCATGCACATAAAAACCACATTTAGCACAGTGGTAAATATGGGTTCTGGCTTCCCTGCCACAAACAGGGCATTTCATGACTTTCTACCCCCATCCATCTCCCTTTTCTTCGGCCCCTTGGTATCAAGCCTTTCTTTGCTCTCTTCCCTGGAATCTGTAACATAAAACCCTGGCCCCTTAAACAAGATAGGCACGGGAGAAAAAAGGCGATGGGCAACTCCGCGGCATACAGGGCAAACAACTATTGGTTTATCATTAAATCCTTGCCTGAGCTCAAATCGCCGGTTGCAGTTCTCACACTGGTATCGATAAGTAGGCATTTTTATTCCTCTTTCATTCTATAGACGGTGTTACCTGTTTATCTGAGGCTTCCTCCTCTACCTTGCTCTCTTTTACTTTAAACTCACTGTTCAAATCAACGGTGCCTACCTCGAAAGCCGGCTTATGGGCTTGCAACACATGCTTATCCCAGCAATAGGCATGCACAAAAACTCCACAGGAACAGTGGAAAACGACCCTGTCGAAAAGCAGTGGACTCCCGCAAACAGCACAATTCATCTAATTACCTCCAATAATTAGCACTCTAACATTCAGAGTGCTAATTATATTACAATAAGGAGACTTTTTCAAGGCTTTAAATTAGCAGAGCGTCTAGCAACTCCAAATTGTCATTCTGCGCCCTTCGTTTTCTGTCATTCTGAGGGAGAGAAGCGACCGAAGAATCTCGCTCAGGATAAACTTCGCGAAGAATCTCATCCCGCTCAGGACAGGCTCCGCGAAGAATCTAGACCCTTCGCCGCCTCCTCACTTCGCTCGGAGCTTCGGCTCAGGGTGACAAAACAGACAGGCTCTAAATTAGCTTTATTGACAATTTGCCCCTTTGGCCATTAATATAAAGGTGGTTTTGATAAGCACAGATGAAATCTTGCCTGAAAGTTACACCTCCTACCGAAGAGAAATAGAGGCTGAGTTAAAGAGAATTATTGGTAGTAAACCTTCAGCCCTTTATGATATGTTGCGATACCATCTGGGTTGGCAGGATGCACAAGGTCATCCCAGTGGTAAGAAGTCTGGTAAATTTACTCGCCCTGTTCTTTGTCTTCTTAGCTGTCAAGCGGTAGGTGGAAATACGTCACAGATATTGCCTGCCGCGGCATCCTTAGAGCTCATTCATAACTTCTCTTTAATCCACGATGATATTGAAGACGCTAGCTGTGAGCGCCACCATCGCCCAACTGTATGGAAATTATGGGGACAGCCGCAAGCTACAAATGCTGGCGATTCCATGTTTGCCTTAGCTTATTTAGCTTTGCTTAAATTGAGAGAGAAGGGGATAGCCG
>JAGMBH010000091.1 GCA_023129815.1 Dehalococcoidia bacterium | reverse complement strand
GAAGGCCAATATCTAGATATTGCCTATGAGAGTCGTGGCGATGTTAGCACTGAAGATTACCTTAGAATGATAACGAAGAAAACAGCAGCATTAATGGCTGCATCAACCTCTATCGGGGCATGCCTTGTTACCGAGGATGAGAGGATAGTGGATTACTTCCACGAGTTTGGCAAAAGCTTGGGCGTGGCTTATCAAATTCATGATGACATACTGGGCATTTGGGGAACAGAGGAAAAAATTGGCAAATCTGTAAAGGGTGATATTTTACACAGGAAGAAAACTTTGCCGGTAGTTTACGGATTGGAAAACAGCAGGGGCAAAGATAAGCAGAGTCTTGTGAAACTTTACTCTCAGGAATCCATTGAAGTGGAGGATGTAACTGAAGTGGTAGAAATACTCAATCGTTCAGGTGCCAGGGGTTATGCCCAGGATTTGGAGCAACAATATTATCACCAAGCTTTGACAAAGCTTGAAGCTGCTGGTCTTGATCCATCCAGGCGAGCTCCATTAAGCGCGGCAGCACGTTTTTTAATGGAGTGCGACTACTAGGAGGGAAAAATGCAGAAAAAGACTGTCAAGGATATAGATGTTGAAGGGAAAAGGGTGCTGGTTAGAGTTGATTTCAACGTTCCGTTGGATGTAAATACCGGCGCCATTAGTGATGATAGCCGCATCCGAGCCTCATTGCCTACCATTAATTATCTTGTTGAGCATAAAGCCAAGGTAATTCTTTGCTCTCATCTGGGACGTCCCAAAGGCAGAGTAGTTGAGGAATTACGCATGATGCCAGTAGCACAGCGCTTGTCACACCTTACAGGTTTACCTGTCAGCATAGCACTTGATTGTGTGGGCCAAGAAGTAAAAAATGAGGTAAAGGTACTTAAAGAAGGCGCTATTCTGTTTCTGGAAAATGTGCGCTTTCACCCCGAAGAAGAGGCAAACGACCCTCATTTTGCCCAAGAATTAGCCCGTTTAGCTGACATTTACGTTAACGATGCTTTTGGCACGGCACACAGAGCTCATGCCTCTACTGTGGGTGTAGCCAAATACTTGCCAGCGGTGGCTGGCCTCCTGATGGAAACAGAATTAGAAGCTATGGGTAACCTTCTGAGTGCTCCGGCGCATCCTTTCGCCTGCGTGATAGGTGGTGCTAAGGTAAGCGACAAAATAGGCCTGATGCAAAATATGCTAAAGAAACTCGATATCTTGCTTATTGGTGGTGGCATGGTGGCTACTTTCTTGAAGGCGCAGGGATACGAAGTGGGACACTCTTTAGTGGAAAGGGATAAATTGAGCTTGGCTAAAGAGTTGCTTAAGGAAGCCGAAGAATGGAAGGTGCCATTCTTGCTGCCAGTTGATGTGGTTGTAGCCAAGGAGATTAAAGCTGAGGCAGAAACTAAAGTGGTGTCCATAACCGATATATCGCCTGATAGCTACATTGTGGATATCGGACCTCAGACCATCGAGCTTTTCTCCAACGAGCTAAGGAAGTGCCACACCATTATGTGGAATGGACCCATGGGAATTTACGAGATACCTCAGTTTGCTCAAGGGACCAGGTCATTAGCCAAGCTTCTTTCTACTGTCAACGCTACTACCATTATCGGTGGCGGCTCTAGTGCTGAAATAGTCCAGGAAATGGGACTGGCTAATAAAATGACCCATGTCTCCACTGGAGGCGGTGCCAGCTTAAGATTCTTAGAAGGCGCCACTTTGCCTGGAGTGGAAATCTTGCCAGACAAGGGATAAGCAGTTTAAAGGAGCAGTCAGCAGTCAGTATGAAGCTGAAACTGATAGCTGAAAGCTGATACCTGATGACTAAATAGGAGGCGATGAAATGCGTATTCCCCTTATCGCTGGCAACTGGAAAATGAATACCACGCTGGATGAAGCTGAAAAGCTCACCCATGACATGCTAGATAGCCTGGACAGAATAGAGGGGGTAGAGAAGGTAATCTGCCCACCATTTACTTCTCTGACTATGATAGGGGGACTAATAAAAGGTTCCTCTGTTAAGCTCGGTGCGCAGAACATGCATTTTGAAGCCAAAGGAGCTTATACCGGTGAAATTTCCCCAACAATGCTCACAGAGTTATGTGAATTTGTTATTCTGGGACATTCTGAGCGACGGTGGTATTTCAGTGAAACTGACGAGATAGTTAATAAGAAGATAAGGGCAGCTCTGGCAAACAAGCTTAAGCCCATCTTATGCGTTGGAGAAAGACTTGAGGAGAATGAAGCTGGCAGGACAGTGGAAGTGATTAGTAAGCAGGTAAGTCGGGGGTTAAACAATATAAAACCAACTCACGATTTGGTGATTGCCTACGAGCCAGTATGGGCCATTGGCACCGACAAAGCAGCTAGCGGCGAACAAGCAGCAGCTACCATCAAGTTCATCCGCAATATTATAGCTAAGCTGTGGGGCAAGGATGTGGCTCAAGATTTACGTATCCTCTATGGCGGCAGCGTTACTAGTGACAACATCGCTGAGTTTATATCCCAATCGGAGATTGATGGCGCTTTAGTTGGTGGAAGTAGTCTCAAAGCCGAGGAATTCTTAAGCATTGTTGAGCAAACAGC
>JAGMBH010000090.1 GCA_023129815.1 Dehalococcoidia bacterium | reverse complement strand
AATGAAATGCCTTGTTGCCATCGTTGGTCCCACAGCAGTAGGCAAAAGCGAGCTTGCTCTACACCTGGCTCGAGATTTCCCGGTAGAGATAGTAAGCGCTGATAGCCGACAGGTTTACCGCTATATGGATATCGGCACCAATAAACCCACTTTAGCTGAAAGAGCATCAGTCCCTCATCACCTTATTGATATAGTTAACCCTGATGAAGATTTCAACCTAGCTATGTATCATCAACTGGCTACCGAGGCAATCAAGGCTATCCAGCAAAAAGGCAAATTGCCGTTATTGGTAGGTGGCAGCGGCCTTTATCTGTGGTCAATATTAGAAGGATGGAAAATACCCCAGGTGCCACCTAACCCTAAACTAAGATGTGATTTGGAAGCCAGAGCGAAGCGAGAAGGTGGCTATGTGCTTTATAAAGAACTTCAGCAGATCGACCCTCTCGCCGCAACCAAAATCCATCCTGGCAATATCCGCCGTATCATCAGGGCTTTAGAGATTTACCACATGACAGGGAAGCTTCCCTCTCAGTTATGGCGCAAGGAGGCGCCAGGTTTTCCTATCCGCATCATCGGTTTAACCGTAGAAAGAAGCAAGTTGTATAATAGGATTGATCAGCGTGTTGATAAAATGATACAAGAGGGATTAGTTGCGGAGGTAGAGGAGCTAGTAAAAATGGGTTATAGCTTTTCCTTGCCTTCTATGTCGGGCATAGGTTATAAGCAAGTGGGCCAGTTTCTTCAAGGCCAGTTGACTTTGCCGGCAGCTATTGAACAGATAAAGTATGAAACCCATCGCTTTGCTCGTCATCAATATGCTTGGTTTCATCTGGACGACGAAAGAATCCATTGGTTTGATGCCAGCCCGCCGTCTGTCATTCTGAGCGAAGCGAAGAATCTGATAAGAGGCTTTATAGCATGAAATTCTCCAAATTCCAGGCTACAGGAAACGATTTTATTCTGGTAGATGCCAGAGCCCCATCCTGTCATTCTGAGGGAGAGAAGCGACCGAAGAATTTCGCTCAGAGTAAACTCCGCGAAGAATCTCATTGGGCACAGTTAGCTCAAACTATGTGTGACCGTCACTTTGGCGTGGGGGCTGATGGCTTGATATTAGTGCAGAATTCTAGCTATTGCGATTTAAAGATGCGCATCTTTAATCCCGATGGTTCCGAGGCTGAGACCTGTGGCAACGGATTAAGGTGTCTTGCCAAGTATGCTATTGAAAAGGGCATAGTTAGTACAACAAATTTAAGGATAGAAACTTTATCGGGCATGAGACAGGCTAAAGCGTACATGTTGGGAAATAAAGTGAGCCGAGTCGAGGTAAGCATGGGCACGCCCCAATTCCAACCAGAACAAATTCCCGTCACCCTCACCACAGATGCCGTTGCGAACGAAGCGAAGCAGTCTCCAGTAATCACCTATCAACTGACAGCTAACAGCTATCAGCTATCAGTATCCCTCTTATCCATGGGCAATCCCCATGCGGTGAGCTTTGTATCTGAGCCAGTAGCTAATTTTCCTCTGGCCGAGGTGGGACCTAAGGTGGAAAGACATCCTCTGTTTCCACAAAGGACAAACTTTGAGATAGCTAGGGTTTTGAGTAGGGGGAAGATAGATGCTAGAGTATGGGAGCGAGGTGTGGGAGAGACCCTTGCTTGTGGTAGCGGTGCCTGCGCCATAGCTGTAGCTGCCCAGCTACATAATTACGTGGGCGATATAGTTGACATAATACTCCCAGGTGGGACCTTGACTATATCGTGGGATAGGGTAGGGGAGGTATTGCTCACTGGCCCGGTGGATGAAGTTTTCATCGGGGAATATCTAACTAAAGGAGAATAGCCAATGGAATTAGCCAAACGACTTAATAAGTTACCCCCTTATCTTTTTGTTGACATAAATCAGAGAATCGCTGAACTTCGAGCTAGGGGAGAGGACATCATCAGCTTCGCCCTCGGTGACCCTGATTTGCCCACGCCGGCTCACATTATTGAATGCATGTGCCAGGCAGCACACAACCAGGCTAATCATCGGTATCCCGAGACTAGCGGCTTGCCCGCACTCCGACAGGCTATTGCCGAATGGTATGAGAGACGCTTCGGAGTTATTCTGAATCCAGATAAAGAGGTGCTGCCGCTCATTGGCTCTAAGGAAGGGATTGGGCATATAGCGTTGTGTTTTATCGAACCTAACGACATAGCACTGATACCTGACCCCGGATATCCTGTATATTCCGTGAGCACCCTAATAGCTGGTGGCGAGCCTTATTTTATGCCATTGAAAGAGGAGAATGACTTCCTGCCTGATTTCGAAGCCATCCCCGAGCCGCTAGCCAGCAAAGCGAAGCTTGTGTGGTTAAACTAT
Source organism: Dehalococcoidia bacterium (assembly GCA_023129815.1). Lineage (GTDB taxonomy): Bacteria > Chloroflexota > Dehalococcoidia > GIF9 > AB-539-J10 > 20-14-all-45-10. The sequence goes on along the minus strand of JAGMBH010000090.1, from coordinate 11,060 downwards.
CCCAACAATCCCACTGGGGCTACAGCCGACATTGATTTCTTCGAAAAGGCAGTTCATTTTGCTCAGCGGCACAATAATTTAGCCATTTGTCACGATGCGGCTTACACCGAGGTTTTCTTTGAGGGCTACAAGCCACCAAGCTTTATGCAAGTATCAGGAGCTAAGGAAATTGGCGTAGAATTTCACTCCTTGTCCAAAACTTATCACATGACAGGGTGGCGAATAGGCATGGTGGTGGGCAATGCTGAGATGATAGATGCCTTATTCCGAGTTAAATCCAATCTGGATTCGGGTATCCCTCAAGCAATTCAGCGGGCTGCTATCGAAGCCCTATGTGGCTCTCAGAACCATATCTCTGAGCATAATGCCATTTTGCAGCGGCGCCGAGACAAACTGATAAAAGTCCTGGCTAAAATAGGCTTAAAAGCCAGGATACCCAAAGCCACTTTCTACATTTGGGCTGCCATTCCTCAGGGCTATACTTCGATAGATTTCACTAAAAAGTTGCTTGATGAAGCTGGCATAGCTGTCACTCCTGGCATTGGCTATGGAAAGGAGGGAGAGGGTTACATTAGATTCTCCCTAACTCTGGCTGATGACCGTTTAGAGGAAGGAGTAAAGCGCCTATTAAATTGGAAGGCTGTTTAGAAATGTAGTTGCCCAATTTATTGGGCGATTCTGCCTGATAAATCAGGCAACTACAAAAATTTGAACGAGAAATCAAAATTAAACAGCCTCAGGGTAAATAGGAGGGAACAAATAAAGCAGGAGCTTTTCGCTACCCAAACTGAGGAGCAAGCATTCCTGGTAGGAGTAGAGAGCAAGGCCTCTAACCATGGTTGGTCAGCTGTTGATTCTCTACAGGAATTATCTTATCTAGCCAGGACAGCCGGCGCCAATGTGGTAGGTATGTTTACCCAGAAACTAAAAGCGCCTTCATCTACTTATTATATCGGCAAGGGAAAGATTGCCGAGCTAATTAGCCTCAAAGAGCAAACTCAATACAACACAGTGATTTTTGATGATGAGCTATCGCCGCGGCAGCAAAGAAACCTGGAAGAATTATTGCAGGTTAAGGTTATTGACCGCACAGCCCTCATTTTGGACATATTTGCTAAACAAGCTCGAACCCATGAAGGACAACTTCAAGTTGAATTAGCTCAGCACCAATACCTTCTGCCACGGCTTGTGGGGCAGTGGAGCCATTTAGAGCGACTTGGTGGAGGTATCGGCACCAGAGGCCCTGGCGAATCGCAATTAGAAACTGACCGCCGCCTTATTCATAAGCGCATCAATCGTCTGCAACATGAAATAGAAGAGGTAAGACAGCACAGAGCTCTTTATAGAAAGCAACGCAAGAAAATAGGAATGCCAATCGTAGCCCTTGTTGGCTATACTAATGCTGGCAAAAGCACCTTATTTAATGCCCTAAGTAAGGCTGGTGTAGTTGTAGAAGACAAGCTTTTTTCTACCCTCGACCCAGTAACTCGCCGTTTGAACTTACCCAACGGTCAGCAATTCTTGATGACTGACACTGTAGGCTTTATTCAAAAACTGCCGTCATCAATCATTGCCGCCTTTCGAGCCACGCTGGAGGAGCTTGGTGAAGCCAACTTACTCCTGCATATGGTAGACATAATGCATAAAAATGCCGCTAATCAGTGCCGCACAGTAGAGGAAATCCTTGATGAGCTAAACCTTAGAGACAAACCTAGAATCACAGTGTTCAACAAATTAGACTTAGCCCTGAGCAGTGAAGGGGAGCTAGAAATCCTAACTGCTGTTCCTTGTCTTAAGGAACAAATCGTGCTGCCGGATAAAAACATAGTCCTTATCTCCGCCACCAAAGGTTGGGGAGTGGATAAGCTTTTGAGTAAGATAACTTCCCATCTGGAAAACAGCCCAATCAAGATACTCTCATGAGTTCCTTTAACTGAGCCACTGCTGGGGGTAAGACTTCTCTTATCCCTTCCCAGAATCTCAGATGAGCAACCCGGTCGAATGGCGTTTCACCCTGATTGATAATCACCAGCCTGGCTCCTGATTCCAGAGCCACTCTAGGCATGTCAGCGGCCGGAGTGACCACGAGGCTTGAGCCAGCGACTATGAAAAGGGCACAGTTTTCCGAATGCCAATAGGAATCTGCCAGTGCCTTTCGAGGCAAGGGCTGACCAAAGTTAACCACACTGGAAACCAGCTTGCCACCACAAGGGCATCTTCCTAGCCCGGCAGATTTGTCCACTTCAGCTTCACAGCGAGTGCACCGCAACTTGGTGATATTCCCGTGTAACTCCGCCAGTAAATCAGGGCGTATTCCGGACCTCAAGTGAAGATTGTCCACATTTTGCGAGATAAGAAAACTCAACTTGCCCAGTTTCTGTAGCTCCACAATAGCTATGTGCCCGGCATTAGGCTCTACCGAGCCAAATGGTCTTGCCTTTGGAGGTAGTCCTTTTGCCTGGCGAGTCTAGATGCCATCGGGCCCGCGAAAATCAGGCAAACCTGATTCCGTGCTTATGCCAGCACCGGTGAAAACAACCAAGTGCTTTGCCTCAAACATCCATTGAGCTAGGGCTTCGATTCTCTCGGCTAAATCTGCTGACATACACTTACAACATATTATAGAGCATTACTCAATTAGTTTGTGCTTCAAAAATAGGTAATCAGGCTGGTATGATAAGCTTAGAGTTTACCCAAGGGAGAAAACTATGCATATTGATTTTTATTCCTTTGGAGAGGTAGTGATAAACGGTAAGAAATATACGAGTGATGTTATTATCTTTCCCAACAAGGTTAAGAGTAGTTGGTGGCGTAAAGAAGGACACGAGCTGAATATGGAAGATATAAAAGGAATTATTGAAGCTGCGCCGAAGGTTTTAATAGTTGGGACCGGAGCTTTTGGTTGCGTTGAAGTTAAACAAGAGGTAAAGGAATTCTTGAAGTCCCATAATATAGAACTAATAGCGGAGCCAACTGATAAAGCATGTAAAATCTACAACAAAAAATCTCAAGCGGAAGAGCAAGTTATAGCGGCTTTGCATCTGACTTGCTAAAAGAGCCGTCTTACTTCTAAGGACTGCCTTCTATAAATTTTTGGCTGAGACAAAATACCCCCCTTGCCTGAAAAACTTAACCAAAGCATCAAACAGGAAAATAGAAGAACTATTAGAATAAAACTTGGGTGCCACACTGGTTATCCTAAAAGAGCCTTCGTAGAAATCCTGGGAAAACATAAAATTCCTGTTTTCGATTATCCTACTGAGGAATAAAATATCCACTTAAAAACTTCTATGTAAGTGTGAGCAATTTAAATCACAAGCTCAAAGTAAAATCTGTTTACAATAGGTCAGCCAAAAACTTGACAATTTTCGTGATTTTATTTATAATTGATTATTGATAGAAGTAAGAACTCTGTGCAGGAGGTGATCGTAATGGCTAAGTCTTCAGAATCCAAAGAGGAAGCCTTTCGCCGTCTGGCAACTAAAAGAACAAATGCAGTGCTGGAGCGGATTCGGGTCTTGGGGCATTGCGCAAATCCGCAGCTTTATGATTACACCCAAGAGGACGTTAGGAAAATTTTCCAGGCGATAGAAAAAGAACTGAGGGTTGTGAAAGTAAGATTTCAGAACTCCACGAAGTCAGAGTTTCGGTTATAGGAGAAAGGGAGGTAAGGGAAATGACAAATGAAGAGCTTAAGCAGATGTGTCTGTCGCTCTTGCGCGCCGACACGGAAAAAGAGGTAATTCAAGTATTAAAAGACAAGGGTTTTTGGGGCAACCAGAAATTGTGGAGATATTACGGTGATAAGGAAGATAATTTCTCGACCGTTGGTAACCAGCAAAGTCGACCAGAAGCTGCCTTAGTTGAAAAGGTGGTGAATTCCATAGATGCTGTGCTCATGAACGCGTGTTGGTTGACTGGAATCTCACCACAAGATAGTGCAGCACCGAGAAGTATTCATGAGGCTGTTGCTCTGTACTTTGGAGGTGATGCCAAAAAATCTGATACACTTGGTCATATTGGGTACTGGGGTAACCGGGAAAGAACAGAGGTATCCCGCCGTATTACCGTTGCGGCTACCGGCGAACGTGCGAATCCTTGTTTTACGATCTCTGACGCCGGGGAGGGACAGACACCCAATAGTACGCCGATAACACTTCTCGATTTGAGTCATAAGAATAAGCTAGGAATAGAATTTGTTCAAGGCAAATTTAACATGGGGGGTACGGGAGTATTTCAGTTCTGCGGAGGTCACTACAATTTGCAACTCATTGTGACTAGGAGAAATCCTAGCATAGTAAAAGGCAGTTTATCAGACGAATCTGACAAGCAATGGAGCTTTACTGTTATCCGGCGTGAAGACCCAATTCCTGGACGTAAAAGCTCGGTATATACATACCTCGCTCCGGTCGGTGCTCAGCAAGAGCCAGGTTTGGGCGGTGTTTTACGTTTTAGCTCAGCAAGTTTTCCTATTTTCCCAAGTGGACGTAACCCATATGGACGGGAGGCTGAGTGGGGAACAGCCATTAAGCTCTACGAATACAACGCTACGGGATTTCGCACTTATATGATGCTTCGAGATGGACTGCGTTACCGATTAGACATACTGCTACCAGAAATCGCGTTGCCCATTCGTCTTCACGAGTGTCGTGATTACAGAGGGCACAAAGGCAGCTTTGAAACAACATTAAGTGGATTAAGCGTTAGACTTGAGGATAATAGAGCACAAAATTTAGAAGAGGGTTTCCCAACTACGTCACAATTGATGGCACACGGCGAGCGTATGACTGCGAAAATTCACGCCTTTAAGAAGGATAGAGCAGAAACTTATAGAAAGAATGAAGGGATAATATTTACTGTTAATGGACAGACACATGGTCACTTACCACTTGGCTTCTTTAGCAGAAACAACGTTGGGATGGGTCGCATTGGTGATTCGATATTGATAATTGTCGATTGTAGCAATCTTAGTGGGAGGGCACGGGAAGACCTTTTTATGAACAGCCGAGATAGATTGAGGAACGGTGACCTGAGAGACAAGATTGAGCGTGAATTAGAAATCTTGATAAAGGAGCACCAAGGACTTAGGGATTTGAAGGAGAAGCGAAGACGAGAGGAGATTGAGTCTAAGCTCGGAGACTCTAAACCACTTGAAGAAGCCTTAGAGTTAATATTGAGGTCTTCCCCCTCACTTTCATCGTTATTTCTTCCTGGTACAAGACTATCCAGTCCGTTTAAGACAAAAGAAGTAATCTCTGAAGAGAAGCCATATAAGGGCAAGATTCATCCGAGCTACTTCAAATTTCAGAAGATTCATTATGGGCAAAAGCTCGAGCGGACAGCCGCAATTAACATGCGGTGCAGGATTGCATTTGAAACCGATGTGGTCAATGATTATTTTTACAGGTTAGAGAACAAGGGTATATTCAGCCTCCAAATTACTAATGACGCCGAGTCAAGGGATGTCAACAGTTATAGCTTAAACCTGCAAAACGGAAAGGCGACCCTTAGTGTAAGGCTGCCAGAAAAATGCTCCGTGGGTGACGTAATTGAGTACGAAGCAAAGGTTATAGATGATACTCTGCTTGAGCCATTTGTGAACAAATTTGTAGTCACAGTAGGGCTCCCACTGAAAGGGCGAGAGAGGCCTTCTATCAAAGATGGCAAACCACCGGGCGGGGAGGATGGGCACCAACGAGAGATTCCAGTTGGTTTGTCGATACCAGAAATCCGTGAAGTGTACGAATCAGAGTGGGCGAACCGTAAACCCAAGTTTGACCAATACTCGGCTCTTCAAATTGTACAGGAGGAAGCCGCTGATCCTGAAGCGACAGGCGATGGTAGTACGGCGTTATACAGTTTCTGGGTCAATATGGATAACATATATCTCAAAACCGAAATGAAATATGGTAAAGCTAATCCAGAGATTACTAAAGCACGGTATATGTATGGTTTGGTGTTAATAGGCATGGCTTTGGTACAGGCAGGCGCGGAGGCTGGGAAAGTGAAGCTCAATGATCAAAGCAGAGACCAAACAAATAACGACGGAGAACTAACGCTAGAGGAAAGAGTATTTCGGATATCGTCAGCTATAGCACCTGTGCTTTTGCCCCTAGTTGAGTCGCTTGGTGCGCTTACGGAAGAGCAAGTAGCTGTGGGTAGCCAGGTTGGTGATGACGAATGAAAAGTCTGGAGAGTACTATCATAGGTAGAGGTAGACGATACTTCCCTCTACCTCAACATTCGCAATCATCTGAGAGGTCTATGGAATAAAAGGATCTCATTACTGGCATGTTGGTTCTTCTCTGAGTAGGTATACCATTTCCTGTTAGGCACTTTTCGCGATGGGCGTTTTGAACCTCCGTTTTCAAGCGGAGTTAACTCCTCATACCAGGCGGAACGCATTGCATTCAAGAAGGCTGGGAGTTGCGTGTCTGGATCTGAAAAAGCAACTAACTGTACCACAAGAGCATTTGGATCAATGAATTGGCGAAGAGCCCAGAATGTATCCGTCAGTTTTATAAAGTAATTCTTCAACCCTGTTATTGAGCGACCTCCAAGTGTATAATATGATTCCCCATGACCATCCTTAAGAGCAGCTAACCAGTAAGGTGCTGGTGTTTCACGTCGCCCGCCTACTTGCCAACGATGATATAGGACATGGACACCGGGATAAGGTGGAGATGTTAATAGCAATTTTGGCGTAGAAGAAAACATGGCAAAATTCCTGTCTCCCATAGCTTCATTTATAGTACCAAGATAGAGCATTCGCCTGTTAGTTATTTTGTTCTTTGGGATACCCAGATCCTTAGCAGCTTGTACCAAATCATCCAGACCTTCCAGCATCTCCATTACTTGTTTCAGAAATTGTCTCTTCATATGACTGGCGGATGGAATATCTTTGCGACAGTCAATTGCCCACTGCCCAAGCTTTAGCAGGGCGCAGCGGGCAAAGCGCCGTTGTCTAGGAAATTCAAGTTGACCAAGAGTTGAGACTGCACAAACAAGTAGACCTCTTGTCTCCTCTGGTATATTCCTGAGTCGAGGGTCACCCATAACTGATCTATCTGGAGTTGTCTCCTCAAAATTGAGTCTATCAGCCCAATGTAGAATCCTCTCCTGGTCACGAGCACTCAGCGGTGTTGTCTTGACTTTGGCGATGAAGTATGCAAGAGGGTTAATGTCAATGCCCAAAGCATTACGCCCATTAGCAATAGCTTCCACAATGGTTGTTCCTCCCCCCATAAAGGCATCAAGTACCCAATCACCCTCTTTAGAGAACTCCAGAATAACATTTTTGGCAAACTCTGGGGCGAATCTAGCGGGATAGCGATAGAAATTGTGAGTCAGACCTCTAACTCGATCCGATGAGCAAAAAGACTCGACAAACTTCTCTTGTGTATCAAGCACCATGGCATCCTTCCTAGAATTCGGTACATAAAGCTACCGTATCTAGGTCCGGTTTACGTGCTTATCAGCTAAGCGTTGTAACTCATCTTGAATTGCTTGTATTATTAACGTTGTCATAGATATACGTAGCCTAGCAGCTTGAATCTTTAATTCAGCGTGTAGATCTTCAGGCAAGTAGAGGGTAGTCTTTGTCATTCGTTTCGAAAAGCCAGTGCCCATTCCAATCACTCACTATAACAGTTTGCGTGTTTGGTTGAGAGTTTACCATATTTCTGTCATTCTGTCAAACTTGCTCTCTAGCAGGGGAGGCTCTTTCTCAATATACCAGCAAAACCTTTCCTTATCTTCTTTAGGGCTAAAGAGCTCACCGATAATATTATCTGCCCTTTAGATTTGAGCTTAGGTTAATCCCTCAAAGCATCCCGACTTGGATAGACTGGAAGTCCTTTGCTAGCATACATTCGGCATATTTAGGGAGGCATTCCGACCTTGATATTTCGGGTGCCAAGGCAATTGAGCTAACGATTGAGCTGCAAGGTAAGGTTGATAGCATACATGCCAAAATTGACTGAGCATATCGGAACCCTTTTGGGACTCAAAATCTCATACTTGGTTTCATTGTGCCAATCCTGGAAATATTATTAACCGGCACTCAAAGCAACTAGCCTATTTAAGCTGAAACTAGGACAAAATATGGAATTGCTACAAGGCTAACCTTTGCCAGGATAGAGAGGATGCTGCATTTTAATTTAGGTTGAGGAGCCCTGGCTTCAAGTGTTACAATGCCTGAAAAAAGGAGCAATATGAGTGTCTATGAGGTGATTATCAAGCGGCGCTCAATCAGGCGCTTTAAGGAGATACCCATCCCCCGCAAAATCTTGGAGAACTGCGTTGATGCAGCCAGATTAGTACCTTCAGCAGCTAACCTCCAACCCTTAGAATATGTGGTTGTGGATGATGATCAAATGCTACCTCAGGTATTCTCCACATTAAAGTGGGCAGCATACATCAGCCCAGAAGGTACCCCGCCTGAGGGCAAAAGACCAAAGGCGTATATCACCATACTTAAAAACAGGGATATCGGAGTGCCATCGTCGGTGTATGACATCGGAGCAGCGATGGAGAATATCATACTGGTGGCCCTGGAAAATGGCATAGGCTCATGTCCTATTGCCAGCGTTGATAGGGATAAACTGAGAGAGATGTTGAATATTCCTGATAATTATGAAATTTTACTGGTTTTAGCCCTGGGCTATCCGGATGAAAACCCGGTTACAGAGCCATTTGATGGTTCCGTGAAGTATTGGAAAGACAAAAGTGGTGTGCTTCATGTTCCAAAAAGGAAGCTAGGATCAGTTTTGCATTGGAATACTTTCTAATAGCTTAATTACCATAGCAAGCTGCTTGTTGATGTCTGTGATAAAGCATTCTTTAAAGATGAGCAAAATGTTTCCTGATTTTCCTCGGAGTCGAATAGCTTGCCCAGCAACATCAGCTGCCCTTCGGACTTGAGTTTAATCAATCCCTCAAGGCATTTTGGCTTGGATAGACTGGGAATCCATTCTCGGCAGGCTTTGGGACGGAAGGAGTATAGTATTTGTAACTATTCGCTCCCTATGTCACGCTGAGCGAGGGGTCTCCAAGATTTTTCGGTCGCGGAGTTTACCCTGAGTGTATCAGGTTCTTCGCTGCCTCCTCGCTCCACTCGGAGCTTCGGCTCAGAATGACAGTAAGCGAAGGTCCCCAGAATGACACCGGAGTGAATACTTGGTAATATTTTAACTATTCCGGAGATAGTTTGATAGGAAGCTAGATGAGCGGAAGGAAAAAGGAGAAGGCCACAACAAAGTCCAATAAACTCATAACTATAGGAATAGCTATTCTTCTTATTCTGATAGCACTGGCAGTGGGGTTATCCAGAACCTTGAGAGTAGTTCATTAAATCTAATATCCCTGGTAGACTTTCCGAGCAGGAGGAAAAGAATGGCAGTGGCAGAGATAAGCATTATTCCTTTAGGGACAGAAACACCTTCACTCAGCAAATATGTAGCCCGGGCAGTTAAAGTCTTGCAGCAGGAGAAAGAGCTAAAGTATGAGATAACTTCGATGGGGACGATTATAGAGGGTAACCTGGATAAGATTTTGGCGGTAGCAAAGAAGATGCATGAAGGGACCTTCGATGAGGGAGTGGTCAGGGTGATAACCATAATTAAAATTGATGACCGGCGAGATAAAACTTTGAGTATGAAAGGTAAACTGGACTCGCTGAGAAGAGAATTGAAGCGTTAAGTTAGCAGGTGGGAGACACCCTCACCTTAATCCTCTCCCATCAAGGGAGAGGAAATTTGCTAGAGACCCTTCGCTGGCGCTCAGGGTGACAGAAATAAAATCAAGGGACAGTTTAAAGCAAGTTCAAGAGTGATAGTTAAACAATCTGGTTTAAGGCGGCACTTTAATTGGCACGCCTACCTTGGGTATAACAACTTGCCTCTGAGCACCAACCTTATCGGCAAAAAGCTCGGGGGCTTCAGTATGTATTGGAATGACTATCCTGGGGTTGATTGTCTCGATAATTTCCAGCAACTCGGGAGCCGAAGCATGTCCGGAGCTATGAAGACCTCTCTCAGCTTCAGCTACTTTGCCTGTTTGGGCATCAGGGACTCCGACAGGCAAAAGTCCGAAATGGTCAATCCATTGTCTTAACCTTCTCATGTCAATACGCTGTTCTTCGTTGAAAGCCTCGCTGGAGGAGTAAATATATAATCCCCCTTTACTTGGCCTGATATCAATCAGCTCATTGATATCCCAGAAGCTGAGACAGAGAATATAAGCTCCTTCGTCACGCCTGATATCCTCGGGTTGAACTGTTTTACCTTTATCTCCGTAGCGCTTGAGTAAGTCTTTCTCCCAGTTAAGAACATTTTTAACCTCCTCATATACGACCAAGGTGTTATCCGCAATAGGGTCCGGCATTTCAGGTATTACAAGATGTAAGGACTGTAAGAGATAGGCGTCTTTGGGCAGAATGGCAAGTTTTCGTCCATGGCTGGCGGCAATCTCCCTGAATGTCAACAGCCTCTCCAGATTTCTGGGGCCAAAGTCGGCAATCACTAACTTACCTTCAGCTTCCTTAATCTTTTGAAAGGCATTTTGAAGGACCTCCTCCTCGGTCACTGCATTGCCTTCTTCGCCAATGTTAGTTCCTTCGCACAAGAGCACAATAGGCTGAAGTTTTGCCACCTCATTAGCGAATTCCTTGGTCTTGTAACCCATCTTGCCATGCAAACGTAAGTCTCCCGTATAAATCACCCATCCCTGGCTTGTCTCAAGGGCAAAAGCTGTTGCCCCATAAATGGAGTGGTCAACGGGGAAGCACCTCACTTCGAGATTATCAACCTGGGTAACAACTTTTGGCTGTTTACAATTCAATTTTCTGGCTCCAATTGGCTTGCGCCAAAAAGTCTGTGCTTGTGAGGATAACAATGCGGCATCAGGGAAACAGAATTGCCTTTGAAGTGAGGCATATCTTCGCCAATCACAAGGAACAAGTAGGCGCTCTTGCTCCTCACGAGGCATGGCGTAGCACACTTCCTTCTCAAAATCTCCTCGGCTTGAGTCCTGGATTGCTTTGGCAAGAAAAGCTGTGGTAG
>JAGMBH010000009.1 GCA_023129815.1 Dehalococcoidia bacterium | reverse complement strand
AGTCGCTTTTGGGATGCTAGTCAGTATGAAATTGGGCATTCGCAGCCTAGCTTTGACAAACAACCAGTTCGTGATTGGCTTTCAACCTCAGGATGGAACAAAGAGCCACCGGCACCTATGTTGCCATTGGAGGTAATTGAGGCCACCACACAACGGTATAACAGAATCTATCAGTTGTTTACTGGAAAATGTGTCTAGCTAAAATTCGCATTACGCTAAAGCCTACTGCTATTGAAAATTACAGCTCTGAATTAGAGGAAATTTAGGCTATATGGATTGGAGCAGCGTACTTACTATCATAATTGGTGTCTTAGTGGTTATTGGATTACCTTTAGCCCTTCACAAAAGAAAAAAGGTTGGTCCCCAAAAGAGAGAGGAGCTTTGCCAGCACCTTCAAAAAATGGGAGTAAGGGCATACCTGGCGCAAATCGCAGATAACCGCGAGAAGATAGGTCAGAGACACTCTTCGGGAGAGAAGTCTATGGGAATTATTGAGCTAAAGGATAGAAATATAGCTTTCATAAATGTTATTGGCGTAACAAGCCAATATGGAACCCACTATTTCATTAATTATCTGGTGAGAAACCCGAATATGACAGAAAAACGAAAGTTGAAAAAGACAAGCTTGGTCAGAAAGAAAAGCTCACACCTGTGGGGCAAAGTAGTAGGTATCGAATGGAAAGGAGATGAATCCCTAGCAAAGAGCCTCAATTTTGACTATGGGCTAGAAAATAGATTATTGCACTCTGAGCTTAAAGATCCGGGGGGAGGCATCTGGATTTTCCCTGAACCCAAGCACGAATATGTCCGGATAAGGACTGCTTATTCTCTTCCCTCCCCAGAGGCATTTGAGACAATAGGCATCATAGCTAGGTATGTTAAGTCATGGTGATGGGAGAATAGAAACATCAAAGTTCGATAACAATATCGCTGTGGTGTTTACGGCAGCTTATTCAATAAGCTCGATACCAGTTTTCATTTACTTCACTGGCTTCGAGCTTTGTATACCAGGGAGTCCCACAGGTATTGGCTAATTCAGTTAAGCTTTGCAGCCTCCCAATTACAGTATTTTCTAAAAATGCCATTCTTTTCTTTCGGGAGCTAATTCGAGTGGCTTCTTGCCATAAGGCACGCCCGGCTAGAAAGCCTGAAGCTCCCGCCTGGCAAGCTATCTCAACCTCCTGGTAAAAAAGCTCGAAATTCACGCCGGCACTCAGGATAACCCAAGGAACTTGGCTTGCCTCATTAAGTTGATGACAAAAATCTAACAACCAGCCTTTATCCTTTTCATATTCAAGGTCAGATGGAAATTCGGACTTAAGCACATCAATGGGGAGGGCTGTGATTTGCTTGGCTGTTTCAATAACTAACCGCGGCTTTACCCTAGCGAAGTTTTGAGGATTGGCCTCTGCTTTCCCTACTTTATAGCTCACGGGCTCAACTACGAAGGGCATGTCTTCTACCAGACAATCGCCAGCTAGCTTCTGCACAGTATCCAGTTGTCTTCTAGCAACATCAATGTCGGGGCGATAATAGAGTAAAAGCTTTGCCCCTGTGGCTCCCATTTTCTTTATCTTTTTAACGTTCCAATCTGGCAGTATATTTGTGATCCTTGACTCCGCTTCGCCTGAATAACCAGTCTCTTCTAAACTTACCAGCAATCCAGTGTCTCTGGGGAGAATGCCAGCAGCAATTGCCTGACCAGCCCCATAAACGGGATCCAGGAGGATAGCACTAGCATGAGGAGCTAAGGCTCGGCATAGATCTAACTTAAAATCCACCATTGTCTGATAACCAATGCTCTCAGAATATCTTTCACCAAGCATTCTCATCAGTGAACCCCTGTGGTCAAAGGCACACATCGCCATGATGCCCTTCTCATTAGCTAACTGCTGCAAACCCCTTATCTTGCCTATAGATAATTTTTTCATATTCTTAAGTGGCTAATACCTTCACTAATTGTAGCAAGTTATTATCTAATTCCTTTCTCTTCTCCCATGTTTCTCTTAATGGCGTAAAAGTTATCTTTCCTTTTAATTCTCCAACCATATAGCCCGTCTTGCCATTAGCCAGAGCATCAATAGCAGCCGCTCCTAATTTGCTAGCCAAAATCCTGTCCCTGGCCGTTGGTGAGCCACCTCTCTGTATATGCCCCAGAACACAAACGCGGTAATCTAATCTCAACCTTTCCCACACCTGCTGAGCAACTGGAAATACTCCTCCAGCCTCATCTCCTTCAGCAACTACTATGATGCTGCATTTTTTGCCCCTCTCAAAGCTACGCTTTATATCAAGGCAAAGCTCCTCTATCTTCGTTTCCGTTTCTGGAATCAAGATATCCTCAGCTCCACCAGCAATTCCTACATCTAAGGCGATGAAACCTCTATCTCTTCCCATAACCTCAATGAAAAAGGGGCGCTGTAGGGATCCTGCGGTGTCTCTAATCTTATCTATGGCGCTTAGAGCTGTATTTATCGCCGTATCGAAACCAATAGCATAGTCAATGCCATAGACATCGTTATCTATGCTACCCGGAATGCCGATTACTTTTATTCCTCCCACCTCGGCTAAGGCTAATGCACCACGAAAGGTGCCACCCCCACCTATGGTTATTAAGCCCTCAATGCCTTCCTGTTGTAAAATTGCAACTGCCTTCTTTAAGCCTTCCACTGTTTTCATCTCTTCACAGCGAGCAGTCTCAAGGATAGTGCCACCACGCTGGATGATATTAGCCACTGCCCTTGCATCCAATCTCACCAAGTCGCCTTCCAACAGGCCGGCATAGCCTCGCCGAATCCCTATTACCTCTAGTTTATGTTTAACCCCGCAACGGACAACCGCTCTGATGCAAGCATTCATCCCAGGAGCATCACCACCACTGGTTAAGACACCAATCTTCTTCAATTTCATTTGCTTATCCTTTATTGTTACTCAGCGCCCTACCGCTCACCTAGCAATTATAACATATCCAATAGCTAGTTTGGCTGAATAGCTCAACTATAGTAAAATATGATTAGAGTCAATGAAGCCGATATGGAGCAAGGAAAGTTTATGCAATCTTATAGAGGAGAAATTCTCTGATCATCACCTTATAATTGTCTCTAATCGTGAGCCATATATTCATAATTACGCCGGTGGTAAGATTAAATGTGAAACTGCAGTTGGGGGTGTAACCACAGCATTAGATTCCGTAATGTGTGCTACAGGCGGCCTTTGGATTGCGTGTGGGAGTAGCAAGGCTGATAGGAAGACAGTAGACTTAAATAATAAGGTAATGATCCCCCCTGAAGAGCCACTTTATACTCTGAAGCGAGTGTGGCTGACTAAGAAGGAGATAAATGGCTACTATTATGGCTTCTCAAATCAGGCACTTTGGCCTCTGTGCCATTC
>JAGMBH010000089.1 GCA_023129815.1 Dehalococcoidia bacterium | reverse complement strand
GAGAGGAGGACAGCGTCCAGGCGAACATCCCTTATCTCAGAGTGCAGCCTTGACCAGATATCGTCACAGGGTGGTTCGAGCTCGCTTCGATAGATACCCCTCAAAGGGGGAAGAAGTCCGATTTCAAATAGGTCTGCTAGACCTCTACTAGCACGGGGTTTGAGATATTCCTCAAAGTATTGAGACCAAAGAGCATAATTAATACCGAAATCAAAAGATATTGTGGTATTGTCCGCCTCGACGAAAATTTTGTTTCCACCTATTACCCCCGCACCACCATAAATAGTAATGCTAATGGTCATGGCATGGTTGATTTTACCATTTTCATTTATTCTTGGCATTATGATAAACAGTACCGCGGGCAGGAAGAGGGCAAGAGAATCTTCGCCTGGGTTCTTCACTCCGTTCAGAATGACATTGCTCAGAATGACAGGGGGTGAGGGGCTCGCAATGACATAGTGGGCTCAGAATGACATTGCTCAGAATGACAGGGGGTGAGGGTGCCAGACAATCCACAAAGTCTCGTTTTTGCACTTTGTCGAGGCTAAATGCTACAATGCCAAAGACATGGTGCTTAGCGATCGTACAATCAAAGAGGAGATTGCTAAGGGCAGGATAGTTATTGAGCCTCTCGACCTTACCTGTATTCAACCAGCGAGCGTTGACATTCATTTAGATAATAAGCTTCTTGTGTTTAAGACCTGGCGCCATCCCTTTTATATTGATGTCAAGCAGAATATAGATGACTTATCTGAGCCAGTGGAGATCGATGAAACTAAGCCATTTCTGTTAAATGCTGGGGAATTCGTTTTAGCTAGCACACTGGAATCGATCAGCTTACCTGACGATATTGTGGCTCGGCTTGAGGGCAAGAGTTCCCTGGGCCGGATAGGGCTTTTAATCCATTCTACTGCTGGCTATGTTGATCCCGGCTGGCAGGGACATCTTACACTGGAGTTATCCAATGTAGCCAAGTTGCCAGTAACCCTTTATTATAAGATGCCGATCGGACAAATTTCTTTCCTTCGCTTGACTTCCTCGGTAGAAAGGGTTTATGGTTCACCTAGTTTAGGAAGTAAATATCAAGGGCAAAGTGGCCCCACGGCCACTAGATATTATAAGGATTTTAGCAAGGAGCGCTAGATAGCTAATGTTATCTGCAGAATACATAGAGCGCGCTCTATCTTTAGCTAGATTAGCTCTGGGACATACCAGCCCCAATCCGGCAGTGGGAGCTGTGGTTGTCAAAGAAGGGATCGTTGTGGGTCGAGGATATACACAGCCCGCTGGCTCAGACCATGCCGAAGTGATAGCACTTCGCCAAGCCGGTGATAAGGCAAAAGGGGCCACTATGTATGTTACCCTGGAGCCTTGCTGTCATTATGGGCGCACCCCGCCTTGCACTCAAGCCATAATCAATGCTGGCATTTCTGAAGTCCAAATAGCATTGCTGGATCCTAATCCGCTGGTTTCAGGGCGCGGTGTTAGAGAGCTAGAAGAAGCCGGCATTAAAACTTACGTCGGCATGTACCAAGAGGAAGCTTACGAAATAAATGAGGCTTACATTAAGTTTATTACTACAGGCTTGCCATTTGTTATCGCTAAGTTTGCTATGAGTCTTGATGGCAAGATCGCTACTAAAACCGGTCACTCTAAGTGGATAAGTAATGAGGCGGCAAGGAATCATATACATACTTTGCGGCATATTGCCGACGCTATAATGGTGGGGGTGAACACTGTCATCATTGATAACCCCAGGCTTACCGCTAGAGGTTGTTGTGGCAAAGGTGGTGAGACAAAAAAGCAACCGCTGCGTCTAATTGTTGATAGCAACGGAAGAACACCATTGGATGCTCAGCTTTTTAAGCAACCAGGAAAGACTTTACTTGCCACAGTTAAACCTTTTGATAGGGAAAAGAAAAGAAGACTGGCCCAAATTGGAGTGGGGGTGCTGGAATTACCAGGGGTGGGAGGACTAGTAGATTTGGAAGAATTATTCAAAGTGCTGGGAAGACGAGGCATAGTTACTGTTTTAGTAGAAGGAGGAGGCAAGCTCCTGGGCTCTCTCTTTGACCATAGGCTAGTGGATAAAGTACTAGCTTTCATTTCGCCGATTATCATTGGTGGTAATGAGGCTAAGACTGCAGTAGGAGGGGATGGAGTTGACAATGTGGTTGAAGCTTTATGCCTTGAGCGGGTTAATATTAAGAACTTCGGCGATAACATACTAGTCAGCGGGTGTGTGAAAAGGGGACCATGACAAAAATCGTAAATTTTTATAGAGCAGCAGTATGTTTACCGGGATAGTTGAGGAAATTGGCATAGTCAAGGAAGCGAATCCACACTGTTTAGTCATTGGAGCCAAAAGGGTGCTTGAAGGGATGAGAATAAGCGACAGCATAGCTGTTAATGGAGTCTGCCTGACAGTCACCTCTTTAAGCAGTAATGCCTTCAACGTTGATGTCATGCCAGAGACATTGCGTCACACCAATCTTGGTGGACTTCATTATGGCGACCAGGTAAATTTGGAAAGAGCACTTGTAGTAGGTGGACGGCTTGGTGGTCATTTAGTATTGGGTCACGTTGATGACACAGGGGAAGCAATTTCGATAACTCCCGAGGAAGCGGCGCGCATTATGAGGATTTCACCCCCGGCCAAACTAATGCCTTATATAGCTAGTAGGGGATTCATCGCTGTCGATGGCGTTAGCCTTACCATTGCTGGCCTTGATGACCTTTCTTTTACTATATCTCTAGTAGCTTATACCCTGGAACATACCACTTTAGGTAATAAGAGACCTGGCGATAAGGTTAATTTAGAGGCGGATATCATAGCTAAATATGTAGAACGGCTGAAGGAACAAAGCAGCCAGAACCTAACCCTTGACTTTCTGGAGGAATATGGATTCGCGAGAAAAGGCTTGCCCTGAGTGAAGCGAAGGAACTCAAATAATGTTAGCTACTATACCAGAGGCGCTTGAAGATATAAGAGCAGGCAATTTTGTCATCATCATTGATGATGAGACCCGCGAAAACGAAGGTGACCTGGCGATAGCAGCAGAGAAAGTTACTCCCGAGGCTATAAATTTTATGGCCAAGGAGGCTCGAGGCTTAATTTGCTTTCCTATCACCAAGCAGAGACTTGATGAATTAGGAATACCGTTAATGGTTCAGGATAATACCTCGAGGCATTCTACCGCCTTTACAGTATCTATTGAGGCGAAGAACAAAGTAACTACTGGGATTTCTGCCTTTGATCGAGCCCAAACCATAAAAATAGTGCTCGATTCTAATAGTAAGCCAGATGATTTAGTCCGCCCGGGACATGTATTTCCCATTCGAGCCAGGGATGGAGGAGTGCTAGTGCGAGCAGGTCATACTGAAGCCATCGTTGACTTAGCCAAATTAGCCGGACTTTACCCCGCTGGCGTCATATGTGAGATTATGAATGAAGATGGTACTATGGCACATTTACCTGAGCTTGAGATTATAGCCTCTAAGTATGATTTGAGGATTATAACCATTGCAGGTTTAATTGCCTACCGCCTTCGTCATGAAAAGTTAGTGCAAAAAGTAGCTGAGGCTAAGCTGCCTACCAGGTTCGGCGAATTTATAGCCCTGGCTTACAGAAGCAATGTTGATGCCGCTGAACATGTTGTCTTGGTTAAAGGCGACATATCAGGAGATGAGCCAGTATTGGTGCGTGTCCATAGTGAATGCCTCACCGGAGACGTCTTTGGCAGTTTGAGATGTGATTGCAGTGATCAAGTCAGGCTGGCGATGCGAAGCATAGCTGAAGAAGGCAGAGGAGTTTTTCTTTATATGCGACAAGAAGGAAGGGGAATCGGACTCCATAATAAGCTCCGCGCCTATGCTCTTCAAGACCAAGGAATGGATACTGTGGAAGCTAATGTAGCTTTAGGCTTTCCCCCTGATTTGAGAGATTATGGAGTTGGGGCTCAGATTTTGGCTGATTTAAGTTTACATAATATTCGCTTGCTTACCAACAACCCTAAAAAGGTAGTTGGACTGGAGAGCTATGGACTTAAGATAGTGGAGACTGTGCCATTAATAGCTTTACCTAACCCTTATAATATTCACTATCTAGAAACCAAACAAAAAAAGCTAGGACACCTTTTAGGTGTAGAGGAGGTTAACTAATGGCTAAGCACTACGAGGGAATGTTAGTAGGGGAGGGTCTTAAATTTGCTGTAGTTGTTTCCCGATTTAACGAGTTGATAACCAATAGGTTGCTCGAAGGAGCAAGAGATGCTTTGTTACGCCATGGCGTTGATGAGAAGGATATTGACATTGCCTGGACACCAGGCTGTTTTGAAATTCCACTGATAGCTAAGAGGCTAGCGCAAAGTGGTAAATATAACGCTGTGATATGCCTCGGTGCCGTGGTTCGCGGTGGCACACCGCATTTCGGATATATAGCTTCCGAGGTACACAGAGGAATCGGTAAAATAAGCCTGGACACAGGATTGCCAATAATACAGGGCATTATTACTGCTGATACTCTGGAACAAGCTGTTCAGAGAGCTGGAGCTAAAGAGGGCAACAAGGGCTTTCTTGCCGCGGTAAGCGCTATTGAAATGGCAAATTTGCTCCGTGTCATTGCGAGTGAAACGAAGCAATCTATTCCGTGACCTTATAAACTATGTCTCCCCGCCTTACCCTTTCAGGAACCTTTATGCCGATAAGGTCGCCAAGCTTGCCCTCGGTGATGTCAACGCGATCGATTTGCATGGATTCTACAGCAAGTTCCATATCTGTAGTGGCGCCCTTGATGTGGATTTTGTCACCTATCTTTAATGTACCGCTTAGCTCCACACCAGCTACCCCCGGCCTGGCAAAAAAATCGGTCACCTTGCCAATTACTACTTCTGGCATGTTAAAATACCTCCTTCCTCTAAATAATGTATACTACTTATGATTATAAATCAATACATATTAGCCAAGTATATCTTGACAGGTCATGTGGTTAAACCTATGATAGTAATATCAAACAAAGCTGATTGGAGGTAATAAATCATGGTGGAGAGAAAAGCAGAACAAGCATATAGTTGGGAGGAGGTATTTTCTTTTGATCGCTTGAAGAGAGCTATAACAACCAGAGCTTTGAATAGAATTGAGAGCATATGGCAGGAGAAAGAGCCTATAAGTCCTGAGCAAATTAGCGAGGTGATTAGTGATGAATGGCAGAAAGCTAAGGAGGCAGTGCGGTCATCACCGGCAGCAAGGGAAGCTTTTCGAAAGTATTTGGAGCACACCGTCTCTAGTGAAATAGATAAGCTAATACAAAAAGATAAGGCTGAGCTGGAGTCTCTGGGCGTAGTTGAGAGGAGTTTATAAATTGGCTTTAAGGGACAAAAGTGACCCGATTGCTGAAGTTAGCCTTGAGCTGGCCATAGAGCAAGTAAGCAGACGCCTCGATATGCTCGATGGAAGGCTGGATAACATGGACTCAGTAATTACATCACTTGTGGAAAGGGTGATGGAAAGACCTCTCACTATGGAAGTCACCTGCCCTAAATGCGGTCAAACCATACAAATCAACATAACAAGCAATACCAGGCTAAAAGGCTAGACTAAAGCTGCTAGCAGTAACTCTCAGGTTACTTTTACCGCTGTCCCATAAGCTACCATTTCAGCAGCCCCGGACATTACCATTGAAGTTACGAACCTGGTGCCTACAATGGCGTTGGCTCCCATCTTCTCAGCTTGCTCAATCATTCTCTGTAGTGCTTCCTCTCGAGCTTGCGCCAGCATTACAGTATAATCTTTGACTTCGCCACCGACGATGTTTCGTAAGCTGGCCATGATATCACGCCCTACATGTCTGGCTCTGATAGTGCTGCCTCTAACCAGACCCAGAGTTTCTGTTATTCTTTTACCCTCTATCTGTTCTGTAGTAACCACAATCATTTTTCCACCTCCTTGAATTTCTCCTTTTCCTCCTTTGATGCCCGGTATCTCTCCCGACCTAGCGATACCAGGAGAATAATAAGCCCTATAGCTATAGCAGCGACGGCAATCTTGACCGGTAAAGGCCAAGACGGGAAAGCCCGGCCGAATAACTGGTAGAGTCCCCAGCCCGCTAAAATTCCCGAGCCAACTCCCAGCAAGATACCACCTATCTTTCGCATTTCACCTCCCTTAACTTATCAGGCTGTTTAATTTTGATTCCCCGTTCAATTTCAGCCATCTCAGAGG
>JAGMBH010000088.1 GCA_023129815.1 Dehalococcoidia bacterium | reverse complement strand
CCCCAAATTTTGTAGTTGCCTGATTTATCAGGCCTTAATGAATGGAGGGCCAAAGTTGCCTGATTTATCAGGCACAGTCGCCCAATAAATTGGGCAACTACATTTTTAAACAGCCTCCTTATAAACTGTTTAATCGCTGAACCGATTGGTAATAGGCAATCTTCTATCTCTACCAAAGTTCCTGGGGGTTATCTTTATGCCAGGGGCAGCCTGGCGGCGCTTGTATTCGTTCTTGTCCACTAACCGCACTGTTCTCACGACTATTTCAGGGTCAAAACCCATGGCTATGATTTGGTCAATTGGTAAGTCATTTTCTACATATGCCTTTAAAATAGGATCTAATAATTCATATGGTGGTAGAGTATCTGTATCTTTTTGGTCCGGTCCTAGCTCAGCCGATGGTGCTTTGCTTAAAACATTGGATGGTATTACCTCGCTCCCTGCCTGGCGATTCTTGTATTTGGCCAATTCAAAAACCATCGTTTTAAGCACATCCTTGAGTGGACTAAATCCTCCCGCCATATCCCCGTAAAGGGTAGTATAGCCTGCAGCGGTCTCACTTTTATTGCTGCAAGCAAGCACCAGCCAGCCAAACTTATTGGATAAAGCAAAGAGAATGTTTCCCCTGATCCTCGCTTGGATATTCTCCTCAGTCACATCGGGTTGGGTATTTTTGAAGGGCTCGGCTAACATTTCTAGATATGAACTAAAGGCTTTCTCAATAGGGATTATTTTAAGCTCTATTCCCAGGTTCTTTGCCAGTAATTCAGCGTCTGATTTGCTGCTTGGCGATGAGTAGCGAGAAGGCATGGAAACACCGACAACATTATCAGCCCCCAGGGCATCTACCGCTATGGCAGCTACTAGACTTGAATCAAGTCCACCAGACAGGCCAATAACTACCTTCTTGAAACCATTCTTGCGCACATAATCTCCGGTGCCAAGAACAAGTGCTTGATATATCTCGGCAAGTTTGTCTAGTGGTTCAATTTGCCTTGATGGCAACCATGGTTTGGCAATCATCGGATATTCACTCGACACCTCTATCTTGGTAGCTTGTCCCAGCGCTGTTTTAACTAAGGGGGGTTCCTTCCTCCGCCGAGGCTCGTGCAGTTGCGAGCGAAATACTGATTCCAAATTCAAATCTGTGACTATTAGCTCTTCTCCAAACTGTTTCCCCCGAGCGATGACTTCTCCTTTCTCGTTGATAATAAGGCTATTGCCATCAAATACCAACTCATCTTGTCCACCAACTAAATTGTTATAGGCAACAATGGCTGCATTATCAATTGCTCTGGTAGTTAGCATCCTTTCTCTAAAGTCTCCTTTACCGGCATGATATGGGGAAGCGCTTATGTTGACTAGTAACCTAGCCCCGACATAAGCCTGTACTGTTGCCGGTCCAGCTTCATACCACATATCTTCACTAATGGTTATACCGACGCCAATGTCATAAATGATGAAAATAGGGCACTCAGTTCCAGCCTGAAAATATTTGTTCTTATTGAAGACCCCATAGTTAGGCAAGTAAACCTTATGGTAAACATCCACCAATTTATTGTCATAAACTACCGCCGCAGCGTTGTATATATCGTTATTGCTATCAACAAAACCTACTACCACTGTTATGTCTGAAGAGTGTTTTATTATTTCTTCCAGGCAGTTTTGGTTTCGCTGGATAAACTGTGGCTTGAGCAGCAGACCCTCGGGAGGATAACCTGTTATGGCTAATTCAGGAAAAGTCAGCAAGTCAACGCTGAGTGCCTTTGCCTTACCAATGAAATGTATTATTTTCTTTGTATTGCCGCTCAAATCGCCAACAGTAGGGTTGATCTGAGCCATTCCCAATCTCAAAGTGCGCAACTCATCCCCTTGTTAAGCTAGCCATAATCATACTATGCTATTAAATTTAGTAGATTTTTTATTTCGGATAGATTATATCACTTTATCGAGGGAGTGAAGTTCATCTTGACAGAAGAATATTTTGTGTGTATACTTGATTGAGTATAATATTCCTTACACTCAATTGATAGTTACAAAGAGGTGAAATAGATGTTACCACACGCTGATGACTTCCTGCTAAACTTGCAGGCTAACTATTATTCTCCAGAGACAGTTTACAACTACGAGCGAGATCTGGAAGTTTTTGACCACTTTCTAAATGAAAGCAATATCGAGTTTGATAAAGTAAACAAGCGTGCTATCAC
>JAGMBH010000087.1 GCA_023129815.1 Dehalococcoidia bacterium | reverse complement strand
GCCGAGCGAACCTATCGGCAATTCTGCCGCCACATTGACCTAGACCTACAACTAATAATTTCATATGACTTATTGTAAACAGCCCGATACAGCAATGTCAATAGCCTTGGCTAGAGTTGTTACTCCTTCGACATTCTTGAAATCTTATCAAACTCTTCCCTTAGCCTCTTATAGGCTATATCCAGTTCCTCTGCCCTTTCTCCAGCATTTCTTAAATGCGTACTATAAAATACCCGCCACAGCTCGTCAATCTCGTAGAATCTCTGGGAAATTATATTAAGATCCTTCCTCACACTCTCCGCCTCTTCGGAAAGCTTTTTAGCATGAACGCCAGCTTTTATGAGCTCAATCTTGTGGGAAAGCGTCAACGGGGATACAACCTGAACCCCTCTCTTGGTGTAGTCCCGCAACATTTCGAATTCCTCGTTTACTAAGAAATAATAAACAGCCTCGGAAGGGATATAAGCGAAGGCAAACTCCGCTGAGCCCTTCTCTGGACACACGTAATCTTCAGCTATTTTGTTAAGGTGACTTCGGACATCTTTGCGGAAATCGTTTTTGAAGTCCTCCTTTTCTTTGGAATCTTCAACCTCTGCCATTTTTCTATAGTTATCTAAGGGGAATTTAGAATCTATGCAAATAAGCCCCACGGTTGACCTAATATGTGCATCGGGAATTTTCCCGTCGAGAATCATCTTTCTGATACCAAACATATCTGGAGGGAGCTGATCTGAAAGGATTGTCTCCAGACTCATTTCGCCGAGCGCCGCTCGCTCCGTGGGCACTCGGAGCATCTGTTCAATTGACCTGTGGCTATCTCTAATATCCTGGGCGTGAATTGCCAGCTTACCTATCTTTTCATCCAGGCCCAGCTTTGTCCAGGTGCTTGATACGGCATTTTCAATATCTCTTGGCTTGACACTTCTCCCTTTGATAACAAGGAAAATCAATATGACCAGGAGTATTACAACAACTGCCAGCAAAATCTGAGTTATCATAGCTTACTAACCTTCTATTCTGGGATGCTCAGGACACCAGCGCCACGGATTTTTCCTTCCTTGAGCAGAATTAAAGCTTCGTTTGCCTCTTCCAACCTAAATTCTCGAACTTCGGGCACAATGGGAATTTCAGCGGCCAAAGGTAGAAATTCCTGGGCATCCCTTCTAGTTACATTGGCCACACTTTTCACTTCCTTTTCATGCCAGAGATGTTCGGCATAATCTAACTCCGGAATGGGTGTTATCTTGCGAATTGCGTTTATAACCACTCTCCCCCCTTTTTCTAAGTTCCTTAGAGCTTCACGCACCGGTACCCCCACCGGAGTAAAGTCAATAGCGCAGTTAAGCTTTTCTGGTGGAGTATCTCCTGTGGCTCCAACCCAATTAGCCCCCAATTTTCGGGCTAGATCTTGATGCTCCTTCTGGTTTGGTCGAGTAAAGACGAAAACCTTACCACTGGGGTATTTATATTTAGCAATTTGAATGACAATATGGGCCGAGGCTCCAAATCCATAAAGGCCAAGAACTTTGCCATCTTCCATTCCTGAGAGCCTTAAGGCTCTATAGCCGATCACCCCAGCACATAAAAGTGGAGCTGCTTGTAGGTCGGTAAATCTTTCCGGAATGGGGTAAGCGAAGTCCTCCGAAACCACAGTATATTGGCCATAGCCTCCATTGACATCCTTCCCTGTCCATTTCGCTTTATCACACAAATTTTCCTCACCTTTAAGACAAAAGGAACACTCTCCACAGGCCCAGTTAATCCAGGCAATCCCCACTCTGTCTCTTTCCTTAAATTTAGTTACCCCTGGCCCTAAACTTTCTACCCTGCCAACGATTTCATGCCCCAGAACCATGGGAAACTTTGAGGGAGGGACCCTGCCTTCAATTTCATCTAGCTCAGTGTGACAGACCCCGCAGGCGGAAACCTTGACTGAGATTTGCTTAGAGTTGGGAGCAGGATTTGGTAAATCTACTAACTCTAAAGGCCTTTCCTCAACCAAGGAGATTTTCTTAAGTACCATCGCCTTCATTTTTAGTTCCTTCACTTTGCTCAGGACTTCGCCTATACAGTGAAGATACTCTCATATAGGTTTTCCGAGATTTCATCGAAATCCTGTCTATAACGCTTTAGCGTGGCAGGGAGATAATCCAGTATATCCTGGGCAGTTATTCCATCCTCACCTTTATCCGCTGCGGCCAGGTCTCCAGAAAATCCGTGGAGAAACACGCCCATTCTCACCGCATCTCTAAGGGATAACCCCAGACCAAACATAGCAGCGATCGTTCCCGTCAAGACATCGCCGCTCCCAGCCGTCGCCATACCGGGATTTCCACTCATATTGATAAAAACAGTTTCATCTGGATAGCCTATGAGAGAATGAGCCCCCTTTAAGACAACGATGACATTGAGTTCTTTTGCTGTTCTTTGCAAAACCTCTATCTTGTTTTTATTTACCTCGCTTATCTCCATTTTTGTAATTCTCGACATCTCGCCCATATGAGGTGTAAGAATCGTTTCTGCCTTCCTGTTCTTAATTATTTCTATATCTTTTGAGATAGCGGTAATTCCGTCGCCGTCTATAAGCAAAGGCCTCTTTATCTCTTGTGCCAATTGCCTTACCAATTCCTGAGTCTCCTTATTTAGGGAAATGCCTGGGCCCATAACCACCATATCTACCTTCTCCGAAAGCTTGAGCAATTCATCCTTATTTTTTAATGCTATGCTTCCTGATGGTGTCTCCCTTTGAGGAATGAAGACGATTTCACTCCCTTTATTTGCCAGGAATGACGAGATGGATATAGGCGTAGCCAGGCGGGAATATCCTCCTCCTGCTTTAAGAAAAGACAAAGCGGAGAAATACGGTGCCCCAAAGTAACTTGAAGCACCGGCAATGAAGAGAACCTCACCAAAATCTCCTTTATGAACATTCTTATCTCTTTTAGGAAGCTCTATTGGATTGTTTATTTCTACTTTTATGGAGTCAGCATTATAGAGCGAAGGTGGGAAAGAGATGTGTGAGAGATACAATTTCCCACAGTGCTCATAGCCGGGATAAAGCATGTTTCCTATCTTGGGAAGCCCAAATGTTATGGTGTAATTCGCCTTAACGGCTATACCCTTCACTTCTCCTGTATCGCCATTTATTCCTGAAGGAATGTCAACGCTGAACACTGTTTTTTCGCTCTCGTTTATCATTTGAATGACATCTTTGTATATTCCGCTGACCTTCTTGGTAAGGCCTGTGCCAAATATGGCATCCACAATGGCATCGGAGTTATGAATGGCGGCTCTTATGGATTCATTTGAACTGACTTTAGAAATCTCTATTGGCATCTTTGATACTATCTCGAAGTTCCTTTTTGCTATCCCTTTAAATTTAGTTTCGTCATCTAAAAGAAAGACCCTCGCCTCTCCGCCATTGGAGTGAATCTTTCTAGCAACGACTAACCCATCTCCACCGTTATTACCTATGCCACAAAAAACGACGAATTTCTTATTCTTTACTCCAAATTCCTTCAATATGACGAAATATACCGCTTGGCCAGCATTCTCCATCAAAAGATCTTGTGAGATGCTAAATTCCTCTGTGGCAGACTTGTCCAAGTTTCTTATTTCATCTACTGTGCTTACTTTCATTTTTACCTCCTTCTTTGTAGGACACGAGAGTAATTATAGCTTTCATAAGAGCCCCCTGAAGATGCGGCCAGAAAGGGAACTACCCATTCTTTATCTCTCTCGATCACTGCTGAAAGACGATGGAGCTTTATACTCCCCCGACTCTTATGAATATGTGATGCTTTCACCCGCTTAAACTCTCTGGCACGTCATAAAGCCTGAAAACTATTGTGTCAATTGAGCTCTGAAGCTCGTGAATTTGTGCTCTGAGTTTTGAGACTGTGTCTAAAATATGTTGCTTTTTAGCTTCAAATTCCTCTGAGCTTTGTGGGACAAAAGGCATCTCCTTAATAGAAGCCCAAGATTGCCCTCGATAACTCTTAAGAATTTGCGCGATAATTTTGAGGAGTTCCCCATCTCCAGTGATAAAAAGGGCTTTCCTATCTTTACCATAAAGTTTAAGCTCTGCACCATCTAAGGTCGTAGAGGTCTCTCCAACTTTGTTCACGATGAACTGTGTATCCTGAAAGCCAGGGCTATAGGTAATCCTAGTTGACGGGTGAGTCCTCAAAGAAAATTTGTTTTGAGGTGGGAGGGATTGAACAATGGCTTCAAGGTTTAAATCAGGCAAACAATCTTGGAACTTCAGACGGGTTAGCCTCGTTCCCTTAAAGTACTTTGAATAGCTGGAAAGCTCAGCCATCTTCTCGCTGATTCCCTTTGCATTCTCCACAATCTCATCGTGTAACTGAGCATCTTCAGCTTTAGCAAAATCTATGCGACGAATTGGAACTTGAGATAGTGGTGTCCCCACATACTCTCTTATTTCGCCTTTTCCCTTCTTGGTCTTGGAGAACCAGAAATCCAGTAGCGTAGAATTTAAGACGGCCAAGATATATAAGAGCTTTTCGCTTTGACTAATACCGGTAATAAAGAACACATCGGACATTGCATATAAGGGTGCACTGCTTAATCCGAAGGTGTTTTGGAGTGCTCTATTAGGAGTAACAATCTTCTCCTCTTGAAAGATTTTCTCGTCTCTTTCTCGGTGCAACTTATACCAAGGATAATTCTCTCCATAAACCCTAAGTCTGTTTTCCAAGATTGGACGGAATTTCTCCAAGTGAGCCTTAATCACAGGGTATTTTTCAGCGTCTATATCCTTCGTGATGTAAATGACAGACTGTGGATTTTCCAAACGCTGGTTGACGTAATAGCGGTCGATGTCTGAGTTCTTGTAGAAGGGTTTCACCAAGAGCATCTCATCTTCGCTAAGGTGCAGCGAGTCCAGTTCGTCTAGGGAGAGAACAAAGATGCCATCGCCGACTTTGATGTTACGGTGTGAGACCATATCCTGGGGTAAGAGCCTGATGTTTTTACTAGTGACCTTATCAGCTCCTGAGACTATTCCTTGGTTTATGTTGCAGATGTCACTGAGGGGCATTCCTTTTTGCCGTATCTTCTTTAGGATTCTATCGGCCTCGCCCCCTCGCATCGAATTCCATGGCTTTCCACTCAACTCTCCCTGCCTCGCTCCGCTCCATAATACCTTAATGTATTTATCCAGCCATTCGTTTTTGTCAATGTATTCCTCAATATGCCCAGTTAAGAACTTTAGCTTTTCTCTAATTGCATCGCCGGGGATTTCCTGGTGTTTGGCTAAGACCCTGACTATCTTAATCTTATTCTCAGCCCTTTCCCTTTGTTTCCCTGAGCATTTCTCCAGAATGAAAACCATGTTATGCTGGCCCCTAGCATACTCGAATATCTTCACATCCTCAAAGAATATTATCTCGCAAATCTTGGCATCTTCCAGGATGTATTTGCGTAATTTAGAGGCCCCATCCGCTGTAGGCCAGTAAGCAGTGGTGATAAATCCAAGTTTGCCGCCCTCCTCGAGCTTTGAAAGCCCTAAGATAATGAAAAAGTAAAGGTAATCCATCTTTCCTTGATAGAATTCTCGCCAATACGGGAATCGCTCCAGTGTTACCCTGAAGAGCTCTTTATTCCCCTTTTCTCCAACATAAGGGGGATTGGCACAGCAGTAGGAGAATTTTCCATCAAGGGTCTTTTTTATCTTCTGGAAAACTACCCTTTTCTGGCTTTCCAAGGGCAGGAGGTCTCTTGTTTGGTCGAAATTATACTCCTCCCGCTCTAAGCTGAGCTGCTCCGGATTGTAGAGAGATAAGGCATCAACAGGGACAACTCCCAAAGCTGGGGTTCCTTTTCCCCTGAAGCCCCTTTTCATATCCATCATTCTTTTAATAACAGGGGTAAGCTGGATTAGAAGATTTACCTCAGTGATGTAATAAGGAAAAGGCGAGAGCTCGCTACCGAAGACGCCGGTGAGGATTGAGGTTCTGAGGTCTAAAACATCGTTGAAATCGGCGTAATTTATTTTGGAATCCTCTCTAATTCGCCTTACAGCTTCTACGAGAAAACCGCCAGAACCCGCCACTGGATCAAAGATAAGTCTTGGCTCACGCTTACCTTCTTTGTAGCGGAAGAATTCTTCGTCTTTGACGAATCCCACTCTATCCCAGATGAATTCGACTATCTCCCTCGGCGTGTAATATTGCCCTTTTTGTCTCTTATCCACCTTATCAATATACTCTTCATAGATCGTACCCAGGATATCTTGGTTAAGGTTTCCCAGATAAAAATTTGAGAGTTCGTAAAGTACTTCGATAAGGGTTTCATCTGAAGGCTCATACCAGGTGTAGTTGTTGTCCACATTGAATAGCCATCTATAGCGTTCAGCAGCGAGATCGAACGCATATTTCAAAACCCGGCGAATTTCTCTATTAAAGTTCTCATACCATTTAGCAAGGCCTCCATCGTATAAGGTCTGGTCAATAAAACCAATATCTTCCCAAGTCCGAGCTAAAAGAAGCCTGGTCATGGTGAAGTATGCAACCCGATAGAAGAAAAGCTCCAGAGCTCTCCCTAAAATGCTCTTAGGGGAGGAGGTAAGAATCTCGTCAAAACTCTCAACTGTTGCCTGTTCTATCTTCCTTCCTCTCTCGATTTCTGAAGCAATCATCCCGATTTCTTGAGCAATGGCTCCTGCCCTTTCCGGGTCATCTTCTTTCAATGAAGCGAGTTCCTCTTTTCTTAATCTTGCGTCTTCACGAATGCGTTCTACTATGTAGTGCAGGCGTTTGGTTAAAAGCCCGATGTTGAGAGTCTCAGTTCCATTCCAGCATTTCGCTTCCTCAATCTTCTTAAGTTTCTGGTCTAAGGTTAATGGAGTGTATCGGAAGGATTCTACAAATCGGAGGAAACGCCTTGTATTCTCTTTCTCAAGGATTCCTGCTTGATTTTCTTTGAAATCTTTATAGAGCTCCACAAAATTGAAGTTAAAGGCTTCTATCTCCTCCTTAGATTCAAGGGTGTACACATCAAGGTCACGCATATTAACTAGAATCCCGTATTTTAGGTTTTGTGCCTGCAAATATCTCTTTATCTGGTCATACCATTTGCAGAGGTCGAAAGTGTCCATCCCTTTACAATCGAAGACAAATGGATGAGTGCGGGTGTCTGTGGGGATATAATCAGGTATATCTCCATCTTCAGGGGCTGTTTCTTGGGTCCCGACGGTTTCCCCGAGTTTAAAGTTGAGGACTTGCTCCAGGAATTTGGGGAAGAGGATAGGGGCAATCAGTTTTCTCTCATCAGTCCAAGCCCCAGAAGCATATTCCAAATAACCACGAGCTTTTCCTTCTGAGTAACGCTTATAATCAACTGATGAATCCAGGATTGAAATGGTTTTTCTGATGGCTTCGATTCCTCTTTTTGCCATGCTTCCTTTAACCCTCTGGGGATCCTCGCTTCTTTAATTTAAAGGCTACCGAGCAAAATGTCGCTTCGTATGCAAATCTACGCGATTGCTTGGTCTAGCGTGTTTTGTCTCATGCCGTATTCTTAATATATCTATTATATCACCGTCAGAGCGAAGCTGCCGTTGAGCAGATTTCGGTTTTTGGGAAGAGATATCAGTGACGATAAGTGGCGATAAATGTGAGGCGTTCTGCCCCAAACCGCCGCTGGATAATGCTATATCTCTCCTTTTATTCCACAGTCGTCCCAGTCGCCACTTAATCTAGCGGTTCGCGTGTTTGCCAAGCACCAAGGCATTTGAATAAGCGAACTACAAACAGGCTGCGGGTGAAGTGAGCAGTATTGCATCTACCCTCTTTATCTTCAAATCTTGAATCAGACTTATGGAGTCTTTGCCACAAATGGCTTCTTATCTTGGCCGCAGATGATCTGAACTACATTGCGGCCTGACATAGCTACCGTGGGCACACCACCCCCTGGCATAACCCACTGCCCGGCCATGTAGAAGTTCTTAAGCCCGGGCAAAGTTTTGCTCATGCGCATGCCAAATGTCTTAGTGGTGATTAACCAGCCCTCAAAGCTGGCTCGCCAGTTGCCAGTATAGCGCTCCCAGGTCATGGGTGTAGCCACATCGCACATCTCAACTTGACCAGCCAGCCCTGGGAAACGCTGATCGAGTATAGCAGTCACCTTATCAGCAATATTATCCTTCTCCGCCTGGTAGCGAGCAGAGTCCTGTCTCAGCTCTTTCCAGTAGTCATAATCGGAAAGGAACATGACTTTGAGCACCGTCTTGTCTGGCGGGGCTAGGGTGGGGTCAAAGTTGTGAATCTCCACGCCTACCTTCTTGCGTTCTTGTCCGGCAATGGTGACTGGTTCCTTGAGAGGATAGATTATAGAAGGTGGCAGCCCCTCGAAAGAGCGAGCGACGCCAAAAGCCACGTGAACCAGGGGAGGAAAGATGGGAAGTTTATCATAGTATCCCCGAATTTTGTCATTGATGTACTTTCCCTCCAGCATGTCAAAAATAGTCGAGTGACCATCGGCGGCAGAGATAATGATATCACCACGGTGCTCCGTGCCATCAGCCAATCGCACACCTACAGCTTGATCGTTTTCTACTAAGATTCTGCTCACTGGTGAACGGTAGTGAATCTCGCCTCCTAGGTCGAGGTAGCGCCGCTCGATGGCGCGGGAAAACTCCAGCGAGCCGCCTATGGGATAGCCAGCCGACTTCTTGTGCATCCAGGCCAGAGTCATCAGCATGCCCATCATGGGAAAATCAGGAAGGTCAAAGGAAAGAGGGAAAGCTTCGCGCAGGAAGGGATCACTGAAACTCTTGGCAAAGTCCTGAACCGAAATCCTTTTCCATTTCCTCATAACTTTCAGGGAAGGAAACATTTTGAACAGCAGCTTAAGCCCATCAAGGGGACCATATAACTCAGGCGTTTTTTCGATTGGTAGGTCAAAGCGAGTGCAGGCACGTATGCTTTCAATGAACTCTTCGATCACCTCCTTGTCCGCTGGAGCAAGCTCCTTCATATGCTGCTCTAAGCGGTCAATGTCTGTATAGATGATAAATACCTTGCCACCAGCGCCCTCAATGCGCATAAACTCATCATGGTCAATCATACGCCGCCCTTGCACCGCGCCCAACTCTTCCCAGATGCGGTAGAAGTTGTTTGCCGGGCTAGAGCCAACTAGCCAGTGCAGGCAACCATCAATGGTGTATCCCTTGCGCTGCCAGGAGGTGCACAGCCCGCCAGGTTTGGTGCCCATCTCGAAGACACGGGTGCGGTAGCCGTTCATTTGGCCATAGCACCCGGCCGATAGGCCGGCGACACCAGCCCCAATAATAATTATTGACTTTTCTTCCACTTTTTTCATCCTATTTCTCCCATTGTAGAGATATCACGGCTTTTGAACACCTGCCCGCCCCCGGCTGGCAGGCTTCGTGGAGCGGTCAGAGAAACCGAAGCAACCAATGGCATGTTAGATTTTACTGTGTATTGGTGGCCCACATTCCGTACCTGAATGCTCAGACACATGCCCTACGATGACTGAATACTCTGGAGCGTTAAATCGCGCGAACAGTCTCACATTACAATGAATCTCACCGTTGATAGATGAGAGCTCTATCTTATGGAGGTCGTTACTTGGAGCAAGTGAGTTATTGGTGCTACAACCGACCCAGCGCCCTACGTCATCTGACTTACCCATGATCGAGGGCAGCACATAAGCCTCTCGGATCGTGTTCAAACCGTACACCGCTACCGTAAATCCGTAGGCGATTTTGGCGAGAAGGCGAGCGAAGGCAACAGGCTGGTAGGTAACTGAGACAGCCAACGTTTTAGTGCCAAGACTCTTGGCAACTTGTTGGGCTGGTGGGCTTCCGACCTGGATCGTCACCATACCAACCAAATCGATGCCTTTCTTGTAACGCCGCTGATCGAGGCCCGCGGGCAATGCGAAAATCGGCAGCATCATTGCTGTAAAGTGTACTTTCAATGGAACCTGTATAGTTTCTTCTCGGCCTCTTCTTTTGATGGTCAGAGAAAATCTTTCGGGTCTGTTATGCTTATGCCTCGTTGGAAAGTGCAGCCTGGTTCGTGCAGCGAGCAGCATATTCCGCAGAACATCTGACTCGAATGCAGAAGTAATTTTGGCGCATTCCATGCAACTCGCCTCAAGTAGCTCCCATGGCCCATTGAGGCCGTAAGGCACTATGTGCTCGGTTTGTAGAGGTTTCTGGGTCGCTCGGCAATAGATACACTGCCCCACAGTACCCAGAATTTCGCGAGGGATCTTCATTGCGCTCTCAACTCTAAAGAATGGGTCAGTCTTTCTTTCATTTTTCGCGAACTATCCTGTAATGTCGGCTAACGTTAGCATATACAGACTCCGTGCTTGCTTAGTCTAGCCTGCTTTGTCTTATGCGATATCTTTAATATATCTATTATACCACCATCATAGCGAAGTCAGATTTATTTGTTGGGCAGGTTTCAGCTTTGGGATTGCTTCGCGGGTTCCTGAGATGCGAACAAATCACTGTAGGCAGGTGCACTATTCATTTGGGAAGTCATTGGGAGATGGTAAGAGCGTCAATAAAGAACGCGAGAAGAACGATGATAATTCCTGGGAGAGTGTAGATAAGTCAAGCTTTTATTTGAGTTGCTATTTTCTTTCCAAACTCTTTGCATTTAGGAAGCTCTCCTTCTGAAATCGGACCCTTCATTCCCTTAACTCTTATTGATAAGCCGGGAGCCGCCAGTTTCGATCCGGGAACCTTCTCGCTTATTCTCTTCTCCAGTTTTTTCGTCGCTTGTTCAAAGCTTTTATCGAGGAGGTATGTGCCAAAAGCAGCAAAGAATTTCCCCTCTAGGGGAAGCTTGCCAAGTTTGTCAATAAACTTCTTGATGCCCCTCGTCGGTTCACCTATATGAGTCGGCGAGCCCAGCAAGATTGCGTCATAATCAGGGATCTTTTTGAGGTTAACCTCTTTGACTTCGCTGACGACAGTTTCTATTCCCTCGACTTCTCTCATACCTGCTGCGATTGTTTCCGCTACGAGTTTAGTGTTGCCATACTTTGATTCATAAACAACGATAACTTTCGGCGACATTTCCATACCTCCTTACGTTAGCTTTTGTCCTTTCGTAACCAAATTTCACGCCAAGAGATACAAGAACTTATCTTCGTCCTATGTCTGGCACCATCTCCATCACCACCCCTTCAAACTGCACAAAAAGAGATCGCCTGACGCTGAAATATACAGACTCGTGCTTGCTTGGTCTAGCCTGCTTTGTCTCATGCTAAATCTTTAGTATATCTATTATATCACCGTTACAGCGAAGTCAGTTTCATGCTTGTTGGACGGGTTTTAGTTTTGGGATTGCTTCGGCGAGTTTCCTCGCGGAGCCTGTCCTGAGCGAGATTCTTCGGTCGCTTCTCTCCCTCAGAATGACAGAGAGCGAAGGGCTCGGGACAGGGAGATTCTTTCCCCTTCACTCCACTCAGGGCTTCGGCTCACGCGCTCAGAATGACAATTGGCACAAATTTGGAAGGACTCCTCTCCTGTTTTAATAATCTTCGCCTCCAAGATTTTCGTAGTGCGACCCTTTAGGGTCGTGCACGAGGCTAAAGCCTCGCACTACATTTTTAATTGTAAAAGAGATTGCTTCGCTTTGGCTCGCAATGACAGGAGGGATGCTCGTAATAACAGAGAGACGCCTGACCATCTTCACCCTCACCTTATTCCTCTCCCATCAAGGGAGAGGGGATTGCTTCGGCTACGCCTCGCAATGACAGAAGGGGGGGCTCGTAATAACAGAGAGACACCTGACCATCTTCACCCTCACCTAACCTCTCCCGTCAAGGGAGAGGCACTTGGGTACACACAATTCGCCTTCTTAAGCATATAGCTCAATGGGCTTGATGTGCTTCTTATGGCCGTCGTAGTCTACGCGGTATATTTGCAGGTCATCGACAAATTCCTGAACCCAGCCATCGAGGGGAAAGTCATCGGTTTCTTTTATTGAGAGAATATACTGAACATCGTAACTAGCGGCAAACTCCTTTATCAGAGAGATGAAGTCGCGCAAGCGCTTCTTATCAAGGTTATTCGCCGCTTCATCTATGATAACAGGAAGCCTGAAATATATTGCCAGGGCAGTCAGTGCCGCTAAGCTAAAGAAGGACCTTTCTGCTCCGCAGGGGTGGGTTATCTCTCTATCTTTATAAGTCGTCCTGCTGAGCTGCAGGCTATCTTCGCCCATTTCAATACAGGAATTTACTAACCCTTCTTCTATAAGTTTGTCATTTATCTCAACTATGATTTTTTTTATTCCCTGTATTACCTCCTGCTCATCGAAAGCATTAATTAGGATGGTATCGAGGGTTCTATTAAGCCCCTCTACCACTGCAGGCACATAGGCTAAATCGGCATATTCGGCATCGTTGTTTTCCCACTCGTTTCTTTTCTGCCTCGTGAGGTCAGTCCAGGTGCTGCTATATTGAGGTATGCCTTTTTCCATCTCGGCAAGTTGACATAAAAGACTATCCATCTCATGGGTATTAAACTCCTCTGTCTGTATGCCCAGAGACTTCACCTTGTCATTGACATCCCCTGTGTAGTCTGACTTCTTACGGGATAGAATTTGTCTTACGGCCAGCGTGAATGGCTCTACATCTCCCTCGTACTCCAACGCCGGCACTGTAATTTCCTCCCGGGCGAATAGAAGCAGTCTGTTATATATGTCCTTAGCCAGGTTTGAAATCCTTTCTCTCTCCTCCTTTTCCCTTTCCATCAGGGTAGTGCCATAACTGCTGAGGTCAGTAAGCCTGGGCGTAAACTCATTGTTAAAGAAGCTCTCAGCCCTATCCTTATCCTCGCATATGATTCTTAACTTCTCTATTCTTTTCCCGAGGGCTTCGGCATATTGCCTCTTGTGCTCTTCGGGTGCATCGGGAATTGGCTCTGAGCTCAGCTTGGTGAAAGCAGGGTCCTCGTCCATGAGTTTTAGAGGAACAAGTCCATGCACAGATTCTTCACCACTCTCAGAACCAATTTTGACCAGGTCAACTTTGACTCTGGGTGCATCTGGGATGGCAACGTCCATGGTCAACAGCCGCAGCACTTTCTCCTTGTCGCTTCTAACCCTCGCCGGATTATCAATCTTGAAGTCAATTCTCTCCTCTTGAGCTAGGGACAGGGCATTAGAATAACGAGTTTGTGCCTCCCTAAGTTTTTGATAAAAAATTCTGGCACGCTTATCTAATTCCTCATCGTAGAACTTACCTGGTTCCTGCGGTGGAGGACTTCCCGGCTTCACCTCCTTGAGTTCAGCCAACAGCAGCCTCAGGCGTTCCTCATCCTGTGAAATCTCCTTCATCTTACGAAAGCTGTCAGCTGTCAGTTGATAGCTACCAGTAAGCAGCCTTTCCACATCCTCCGCTACCTTAGCCCGGTTTCTCATTTTGTTTAGCCATTCCTTGAGCTCGCCTTTCTCGATGCTATCAATATACCTTTTCAACTCCTCGGCGACACAGCTTATTTTCTCTGCTGTCTTGCCAGGCTGATATCTTTCAAAGCTGCTCAAATCAAGGGGTAACTCTCTCAGATTTCCCTTCAATTCGCCTACGAAGGAGCTATAATCTCTTTCTATGCCGGTAACTTTTGCCTGTGCCTCTTCCGTCAATCTCTCCACGCGCTGCTTGAAATCTTTAGCCAGCACCTTGGCATTCCCGATCTCTTTAAATAACTCCCGAATGACGGCATCAATGTTTTTCTCGTGAAGGTGATTGAAGCCCATAGCGCTATCCGGGGCGAAAAGAGCATCAAGCAACCCTGCCTTCAGTTCTTTATCTATGGTCTTGTTGAAATCAAGCTCTCGAAATCCCGCAGCCTCTTTCCTCAGAATTCTATTGTTATCCTTATACCGGTCAATTTCTCTGCGGATTTCAAATTGCTCACCATTATGTTCGAACTCTATCAATATCCTCCCCACGCCCTCAGCAGGAGCTATCTCCTTCCCTGTCACGAGCTTCAATTCATCGTATCCCGGGGTTCTCCTGGGCCTTATTACTTTGCTGAGGAAAGCGTACCTGAGAGCATGGATTATATTGGACTTCCCGGCTTTGTTTTCGCCATAGATAACGACTGCCTTACCCTCGGGAAATGC
>JAGMBH010000086.1 GCA_023129815.1 Dehalococcoidia bacterium | reverse complement strand
AGCTTCTGGGCTAAATCTCTATCGGGCCAGGGCAGGGAAGTTAACACCTTTGCCTCCAGGTCGGACAGGCTTATCATCTTCTCCAGCCCCTTTAATTCGGCATGCGTGGTAGGCTCTTTTCTTGTTTTGATTTCGATGCTCATGGTGTTTATTTTGGAATACTTATTGGTTTCCTTTTGAACAGTGTCCTTGAAAGTGACCCCTTGAGCGGAAACCCATATCCAGAGATTATCCTTGTCCTCCCGCTCCATCAGTCTGGAATAAACTTCGTTGATTCCAGCAACGACATCGCGAGGAGTTTTCCCTTCGATGCGAACATTAACTATGTTCTGTATAGGGGTATATCTTTGGAATGAAATCTCATGACCGTCCAGTATTAGATAGCCAAAAGGGGAGTTTTTAACTTCGGGGTGGTCTAAATCGCCGGGCCATTGGTATTTGATGGTGAAATTATTTTTCAGCTCCTGCGATGGGATCAAGGCTGGCAGGGAATAAAGATGGGGTATATCGAGTGGACCCTGGGCATAATGATGCATGTGACCGTTAAATAGAAGAGAGAATCTTTTGCCCAACTCCTGAAACACCTTCTCCTCCAGTCCAGGCATACCCCAGGGTATGGTTTCATGCATGATGAGCAACTCCCCTTCCCTGGGAAAGTCTTCCTCGGGGATTCTATAAGTGCCCTGCCGATAGCGGGTTTCCATGAAATATATGTGCTGGTCACCGATTTCCTTGTCTTCATCTCTAACAAAGCAGAATCCGTCTCCCAGGTAATCTTGAAGCTCTTTCAACACTGGTGCAGAGTCATGATTTCCTCTCAGGGCGTAAATGCCATATTTAGTACATTCCGTTAATCGCTTTAGTTCATTACGAATAGTGGGCCAGTATTTGGCTGCTTCTGAATCCGCTATCCACTCTCCTCCCTTTTCTCGCTCGTCAAACATATCACCGGCGAGGATGACTGCCTCGGGTTTTTCTGCTATGACCTGACTGATAACTTGGCTAAAATTTTTGAGTGAGATTTCTCCCCGTGGAGACCGGTAGTTCTCATCCCTGAAGCGCTCCGCTTGGATTAGAAGATGGGCATCGCTAAGAATGGCTATCCTGGACATGTCTTATTTTAACTTAGTTGCCTTGCCTATTTTGTTTAAGTATATCACATGGCAAATGGAGTGAGATCGCCTCGGGGAGGCGAGGGGAATTCGAGAATTTAGAGTACTCTACCTGAAACCGACGCTAGATGAGAACTTTTTCTGTTTTATCTTAACCGGCATTCCGGGCGCCATTTAATTTAACGTTTTATGTGTTTGCAAAGTGCGAGTCATTTGGGCCAGCGAAACAAATCGCAGATACGCTGTTAGGCCTAGCACAAATTTCTATTGAGATGCCGGGTCGGTTGCTTTTTTCAAAGCAGCCCTTGCCAGTAGCCTGGTAGAATCCAATGTGGGTAAGGGTGAATTT
Source organism: Dehalococcoidia bacterium (assembly GCA_023129815.1). Classification (GTDB taxonomy): domain Bacteria; phylum Chloroflexota; class Dehalococcoidia; order GIF9; family AB-539-J10; genus 20-14-all-45-10. The sequence continues at coordinate 12,917 of JAGMBH010000086.1, read as the reverse complement.
TCTTGGGTTACTAGCAGTGGTATCTCGGTGCAGCCAAGAACAACAGCATCACAGCCTTGGCTTTTTAATCCGCCGATTACCTCGCTGAAATATGCCCGAGCTTCTGAGGAAAAACGGCCATAAACGAGTTCATCGAAGATAATCGCATTAATGCGCCTCCGATCCTCTACTTCAGGAATCCTATGCTCAATACCAAGGGCTGCAAGCTTACCAGGATAAACCGGCCCCTCCACCAAAAAGCGTGTGCCCAAAATCCCGAGACGTTTATAGTTTTGACGTTTTGCCTCAGCGGCAACTTCTTCAGCAATATGAAGCCACGGAATCGGTGATTTCCTAACGACAAGGTCGAATGCCTGATGGATTGTATTATCAGGGCATATGGCGAAATCCGCCCCCACCTTTGCTAGCTTATCCGCTGAGGATAACATTAAACTAGCTACGCCCTCCCAATCGCCTGCTTCGATGTAGCGCATATATTCGCGAAGGGGGAAGGTGTGCATAGTAACCTCAGGGTGAGCGTAGCCACCCATCAAATTTGCCCCTTCTATGCAGATTGTGCGATAGCAAAGGGCTGCTCCCTCTGCGCTACAAGCGACTATCCCGATGTGTTTAGCCATACTTTTTTCTCCTTTTTAAGTGCGTTGTACCTAACGTTTTGCCTGTATCTGAAGTCGCCGAAGAGATTTGGCGAACGAAGTGAGCCGCAGAGTTCGCCCATCCCCTTACCCTATTAGGTCTCTACAGCCGTGTCTTCCATGTCAAAGCTGCCCGGCTCGTGACTACCTGCTGCTCGAGTTTCATGAGCGACTTTACGCTAGCATCCTTAATGTTAACCATATTCAGTGTTGGTCATAAATCCTCTACTTCTTTCCTAGCATGCCCTTAATAAAGTCAAGGAGGTTTTTACTAAAAAGCTCCTGCTGATAATGAACCTCGCAGGGGAATTTGTCGCATCTTGTGCAGTGATCCACCTTATCCTTTATAGCACACTCAAGTATAAGGCAGGGATGCCCCATTGCTGCTTTGAACCTCTCCAGCTTCTCCGGAGCTTTTGGATCGGTCCCTGTTACACATCCATCAATAGGACAAAGCCCTTTTTCTCGAAGTCCGCAGACTTCACAAGCTAAACCACATGCGCTTGGCATTTTGTCACCTCCCTTCTATCAAATCTTTTATTAAATCTATCGGGCTGTTGAAGTAGAATGAGCCAACCCCTCTGCCACCCGCAGCGAAGAAGCTGGCTTTGGTTTAGCATAGGCATCACCTCTTACTTGCCGGCCCCATTACAGAGAAGGGAAGGGGCGGGCAAATTTCGGCTAACATCGAAGTATACGAACTCTGTGCGTGTCTTGGTCTAGCCTGCTTTGCCTCAGGCCATATCTTTTAATATATCACAATTATAAGAGTTGATTTTCCTTTGTTGGGAGCGTTTCACTTTGAGAGGAGATATCAACAGAGACGATGACTTGCAAATACAAGATGGGCTAAAGCTATTCACTTCACTATCGGCGATGCATTCTGATCAAAAGGATTGGTTCTCACGGCGAGAGAAAAGAGATAGGGATAGTTATCCTTCAAATATCTCATATAATCCAACCACTGACGGACAAGCAAGACATATACTCTTTTTATGTCACCAGCGAGATGCTTACGATCGGAAGTGGGCAAATGCCTCGTATCTTTCCGGGCAGATAATTCCTCAGTCAAATGAAACACCGCTCGAAGTAGCTCTGTAAAGGTCTCATGCTCCAATAAAGTCGGGTTTTCCAGTAGCCTCAGTAAGAAGTTGTTTTTTCCTCCAAGGAAACTTCGTAAATCTTCTAAGTCGATCTTCTCCATCTCAACCCCGTAATCGTAATTCTTGAGGCGGTTGCTAACACCAGAAAATTCTTGCTCAGACCAATCGCTGGTTACAATAAGTTCTTTTCTAATCTCATCCAATTTAGGGTCAAAGTCGGAAAGAAAAGCTAGCAGTCTTGTTCCAACTTCACTAAAGAAGGTTCCTATGACCGTCTCTAGCTTTTCTAGCCGGGCTCGCTTTTCTCTCTTACTCAACAACTGATTTATTATCAGGGTAACAAACAGAACCGAAATAGGGAGAAACGCAAGGCTTGTCATACTCCAAAGAAAGATATGGCGGGGATCTCTAAAGATTGCATAATGAAAGAGGTAAAGGATTACAGATAGCGCAATCAGTGATAAGCCTAAGATAATCTGCCACCTGGGACGTTTCATCTGGCATCACCCCTTCCTTTATGTGATGCAGTAATCATTGTCACATAACACCCCTGGGTTTTGCGAAGCATCTGGGCGAACGAAGTGGCGGCAAAGCCTGAGTTATAGGCGCAAAGACAGGGGAACGAAGCAACCACAAAGTTATAGGCCAGGAGCGCACTTCAATTTCTAACCAGTTTACCACAAAGCATCAACGTTGCAATATACTACTTCAATAATCCTTCAAGCCTTTTGTTTACCTCACCCCAGTTAACGATATTCCAGAATGCATCGATAAATTTAGCTCTTTCGTTCTTGTAATCAAGGTAATATGCATGTTCAAAGACATCGAGAACCATTAGAATTCGAAACATAGGGTAGATGTTAGTGTTGTGCTTCTCTATCTGCATTATTATCGGTCTATTGGTTTGCTTGCAGAAAGTTAGTGCTGCCCATCCGGAGCCTTCTACGCCAATAGCGGCTTGAGTGAATTCCTTTTTGAATCTCTCAAAATTACCAAACTCCTTCTCTACCATCTCGCCGAAAACCCCGCCTGGCTTTCCACCGCCTTTGCCAGTTGGCGCTAAGTTGCCCCAGAACAATGAGTGGAGTAAATGCCCTCCTATATTGAAGGACAGTTCCTTTAAAGTGGCTCTAATATCTAGGGTGGTATCCTCTTTTCGTGCTTTGTCGAGCTTCTCAAGTATTGCATTCGCGCCATTAACGTATGCTTGATGATGTTTACTGTGGTGAATCTTCAATTGCTCTTCAGATATATATGGCTCTAGGTCCTTGTATTCGTAGGGCAGTTTTGGCAAAGAGTAAAACTTGGTTGTTTCCATATTTCCCCCCTTATTTTATTAACTCATCAACCTCTTTCTTGCCCTCTTCTAATTCCCTTTTTTGCTCTTCATCTTGCTTTAGTAACAGAGCTTGAAATTCTCCTACATGGGTCTTTTCCTCTTTTGCTATATCCAAAAGAAGCTTCTTAATATTTCTATTTTCAGTCATGGCTGCCAATTGCTCGTAGAGATTTACAGCATCTAATTCAGCTATTATTCCGACTCTCAGTGTCTCTCTATCCAAATCCTCTTTTCTTACCTTGTCAAGATTTATCGGTATTGTTGATAACATTTTCCCACCTCCTACTTGCTTGTTATAAATTCGACCCTTCTTAATGTTTTATCATTTTCCAGGCCCAATGTCCATGATTTCATATCACGTTTTGCAGATAAGGGAAGTTCGTGCACTGGCAAAAACATTAAGCATTAATTGTTGTTGGAACTATCTTTTTTGTATCACCTGCCTTAATGCATTCACCCAAGATAAATAATGCCGGTAGCATTATATATAGCTTTGATAAGGAGGTTTTAGCTATATCTTCAATCAGAATCACTGTGATAATTACAATGGCAAAAATATTATTACAGCATTGCGGGAAAGAGATATTTTTGCTTCTTCTTTCATAATATTTCCTCTATTTGGTGGATTAATAAATTAAGATATGAATATTCTGGTTTTTAGGTCTTTCGATTTCGTTTAACATCGAAATATACGAACTCTGTGCGTGTCTCGGCCTAGCCTGCATTATCTCATGCCATATCTTTTAATATATCACAATTATAACAAAGCCAGTTTTATGCTAGTTGGGTGGTTTTCAGTTTGAGAGGAGATGGCAAATAGGCGATAAATGTAAAGTATCCCGCCCCAAGCTGCGGCTAAATAATGCTATGTTTGATTCCGTGCTTATTTAGGATTGATTTGACTTGGATTTGGTTCGGCATTTCACTTAATTATGGTCTTCTTAGAAGAGTTAGAATCTCTTGCTGCTGCTCAGGAGGTAGTTTCTTAATGGCGTCTTTGATTATCCAGTTGGTGTTTGGGTTATTAAGTAGCGCCCATTTCTGGCATAGCTCGAATACTAGGTTTGGATTGTATCTTGAGGCATTTCTGAGCACATTGGCTACGGATTTCTTGACATAAAGATTATCATCCTTCTTTAATTTCTCAATAACAGGGAGGACTTTATCAGGACTTCTTCTAGCGACGGCTCTTGAGCCCTCGCTCGAGGTTCTTCTAACATTTGGGTTACCGTCATCAGCCCAGTGCATCATTTCTTGAATCACTTCATCGGTTTTCTTCTTACTAATTTCAACCAGGCAAGTGTCGGCTACTTCCCGCACTTTCCAATCATCGCTTCGGGCCAATTGTTTGATTTTGGGAAATGCCTCATTGGGCACCTTAATTCCCAGCGCAACCAGATTTTTAGCTTCGCCTACCTTGGTAACCACTTTTATCCTCCCTTCTTTCTAAGTTTTAGTTCGATGCCCGCTTCCCGAGCCAAGCCTTGAATAATTCCCCTGAGTGTGGTTGCCTTGGCTTTTATGTCCGAGTTATCGATCTGATTGATAGCCAGTTTTTCCTTCAACTCATTTATTGCTTTATCAATCAGTCCAAAAGGCATAAGTGCCACAGCCAAGCAATAGAAGCTCATTGACCTGCCCTCATTGTAATTGTCAAGCAAATCCTCCAGTAATAGCCGCCGCCTTCTCTGCTCCTCCAGCCAACCTCTCATCCCAATTTCCTTAATGCTATTTAAGCTCTCCTGGGCAGTTTGGCTCCATTGGTCTGTTCCCCAACCCCTTCTAGAATACCTTTCACAGGGATATTCCTCACATTCAGCGCAGGTAGTGAATCCTCTCTTCATCACGCAGCATCGGTAGATGCTACACCACGAGTGTTGCTCACCTAATTGGCAGCCGATACACCTGCTTGGCGCCTTCGACTGATATTTGCTACACAAACCACAAAATATTCCGCAGCAACCTACGAGATTAAGTTCTTCCATTACGCTCATTTTAGCTTAGGGCAAAAGCCACACCAGTTGTCTACAGGATTCGTTGGCTGGAAAAGCCGTGTGGTAAAGGTATCTCGGTAACTGCCCACTCTCTATGATTATAACAAGTTCGCCTATTTCTTCTTGATAGGGTATCGGATGATGGTCTTCTGGACTTTTGCATCAGGGCTCGTGAGGTATTCCTCCTCATGAACGCCGGCTATCTCGTAACCGTTTTCCTCGATGAATTTATGCAGGCGCTCAACCGTGGCTTCCTCTTCACTGTAAGGCCCGATATGGAGGCTTTGTGCTACTGTGTCGTAGTCCCACTGCTCGAGCTTGACTTCGATGTCGGGGACTTTTTGTGGCAGAGAAGTCGTATCTTCGGGAATAGGCAGGCCACAGATTCCAAGCCATTCATCCTTAGGGACAAGGTGGGCATTGGGCCACCTTGCTCGCAGCTTGTCTATTTTAAATTCGATGCCTTTCTTTTTGAGTTCGAACTTCAGTTTGTAGACTGAACCATAGAGCGCTGGCAGGAATTGGGGCATTACTTTGTTGGGGTCACCCTTCATATAGACCACGGCCATCTTCCGCGATGGCATTTCCAGGATTTGTGGCTCCTTTGTGGAAATCGATTTCTTTGGCACCATGTGAATACCTCCTTTCTTATATAAGTATAGCGTTTTGTTTGCACTATCTGCATTTTAGCTCTGATTTTGCGTATTCAAGTGGGGTTTTCTATCGCTTATGGAGCGGGTGTTGACCTCAGCCGCCCTTGGGTAACATCGGCTTAAGGCCCAAATTTACTTGGTAAACTTTAGCACCACCGAGGTTTCGACTTGCCTCTTAGGAATATTCCAATACGTTCGCAGGAATCTATCCTTTTCTTCGGGTGATACTAGCTTGAAGCCATGTTTTTCGTAAAATCGAATGGCCCAGGTGGCAGCGGCCCAGGTTCCCACCAAGATTTCAAGAGTTTCGGCCAAACTCATCAGGTGTTCAAGTAACCTGCTGCCAATCCCTTTTCTCTGGCATTTTGTAGCTACATAGGTATGCCTGATCAACGTAGTATCTTTGACAGGTTGGATTCCTGCTACTCCAAGTAAATAGTCATCTTCTATCCATCCGAAGAATCTAACACCAGCTTCAATTTCCTCTTTTAGTTCCTTGGCTGACATATAAGGTTCCTTCCACCTATCACTCGGAATTACACCTTTGTAAGCCTGTGCAGCATCATTTATGACCTTTAGGATAGCGTCAATGTCTGAGGGCGATAGACTGCGAATCATTTTTACAGTTTTTTGGTCATTGCTATATGTGGGATTCCCACTTCTTCAAATGGCGCTCCTTCTTGTCGGAAGCCGAGCTTTTCATAAAACCCTGCAGCGGACTGCTGCGAATCCAATATTACTTCTAATGCCCCTTTTGTCTTAGCCAATCCTATGGATGCTGCGATTATTCTTTTACCGATTCCTTGGCCTCGATAGGGCTTTAACACAGCAATCCTCTCAAGCTTCGCTTGGATACCAATTTTGTACCTAATTCTCGCAGTTCCAATTGGAATGTCGTTATCATAGGCAATAACATGGTCTGAATTCTGGTCCAGCCCATTAATGTCCCTTTCTCGTTTTATTCCTTGTTCTTCGGTAAAGACTTGGCGTCTTACTTCTTGGGCGTCTTTTAATTCTTGTGAAGTATCAACCTTCTTAACTATTAAGTTAGTCATGTTTGGTGGTGAATGTTTATTCAGCTTTTTGGTCATTGTGATGTGTAGATTCTGGCCACCCTAACCAAGTGGTCACCTTCTATCTAGCCGAGTAAGCTACTGCCAGTTTCGATTTCTTCATTCAGTTCCCATTGTAACTAGGTTGACTCTGCCTCCCGGGCCTTGGCTCGTCGCCCCCTTTCTGAGACTACTACTGCTCCCAAGCCAAAGAGGATGACAGCCAGTCCAATGAAGAAGCCTAAGTAGGGGATTAGCCTCAAGAGCCTAAGGATGACAAGTCCCAAAGCTAGGGCTCCGACCATGATGGCTTTGCCCTCCACACCCCTGAAGTGGCCAATAATCCACCGCCCGATAAATAAGCCCACAGGGATTTGGGCCAGGTAAATAGCTATCCCCCAGAGAGCTAGAGCAATTAGCCCTACTGGTATGCCAATAATTGTGATGCACACTATTATAGCGGCGATAGGAGTAACAAACAGGATAAGAGCTCCCCAGCCAGCGCTTGGCCCAGGTCTGGTGCGTATAGACTCGGCGATAGATGTCAATCGTCTTGGGGCAAGGAGAATGATAGCTAGCCCTGCTATCAAAGCCATTATGAAGCCTGTTACCTTGCCTCCTATGCCAGAGAAAAGGACGAAGGGGAAGGGTTTAGCTCGTTTTTCCTTTACTTCGGGCAGGTTATGAGTGGTCATGCCACCAATTTGGGCACCGGATTGGATGTCAGCTTCTTCTTCACAGGTGTAGGTTAGGTCGCCTTGAATATTTGCCGTAGGCAATATTGTCAGGCTCTCAACTTTGAGAGCAATGTTTCCCTTTACCCCGTTGCTTATGGTGACCTCGCTTCCTCCACCCTTGATGTCACCCTCAATAAGTCCATCAATGCGTGCAATTCCAGCGCCGAAAAGGAGGTCACCACCAATTTTGGCTGTACTGGCTATATTCACCTGGCTACACCCAACTATTACATCGCCGCTAACATCGCCATTAATGATGATAGTTTCGCCTGCTGCTCGCACAGCGTGACCAACATCGCCATTGATGTTAACTGTCCTGCCAGCAGCCATAACACTGCCGTTAACTATGCCATTGATGGTGATCGCGTTACCAGCGGCCCAGAGATCACCGTTGATAGTGCCATCAATGATAACAGTGTTAGCACCCACATACAGGTCATCATTGATCACCTCTCCACCCGGGACAGTGACCATATTCCCGCTCCGGGCATCAAAAGCCAAAACTGGCGCTGCCGAGAATACCATCAATAATGTGAACGTAAGAATGATAATTAGCCCTCTAAAAATATGTTTTGCCATATCTACCTCCTTATGAGCCCCATATTTGGTTAACCATGCTTATGGGCAATGTCATGGTTTTTGCGGTTGCTGAAATTGTATGGAGACCACTTCACTTCCTGCTTCAAATAGCTGTGACTTGATTTCATGTACCAGACCCCAGGATTGTGCTTCCTCTGGGTTCAGAGTCGTCCTTTCAAGCATGGCATTCGTCACTTCCTCAGTACTTTTACCTGTATTTGCGGCAATTACTTTGGCGATGTTCTCGATGTCAATTCTTAATCCCTTTAATCTTTCTTCTAGCTGCTTTTCTTCCAAGTTCTGGTTTCCCTTAAATTGGGCGTTAACACCGTGAAGCAAGAATCTCGCTTGGGGCACTGACAGCCTCCTTGAGCCGGCACAATATAAGACGATGCCTATGGAGTCCACGCTACCGAAGTTGTGCGTAGTTATCGTGGCTGGCAACCCTTTCAGGTAATTATACGTGCTCAAACCGTGAATAACAGAGCCACCAGGTGAGGAGATAAGGATGATGAAATCTCTTATCCCTTGCTTCATTTTCTGGTCAATAGCATTCATAAGAGCGTTGACTGTAGCATCTATGACAGGGGCGAAGAACTTAATTACCACTGGTTTCATAGCCATGTTTGTCTCCTCCTTAAAATAACGCTGATGTTGTTTAACATATGGTGAACCTCCCATCATCTTTTGATATTGAAAGTTTATGCACGTTTTTCTCCAGCCATCCTATTTTCTCTACTTTTCTTATGTCGAATTCTGGCACATAAGGCTTGATATCCAGAAGGGGAGTTCCGTCTACGATGTCTACATCTTGAATATGGAGTATATTCTCTCTAATCTTGATAAGACGCACTACCGAGATGCCAATTGGGTTTGGTCTACTTGGACCTCGCATGGCAAAGACTCCATGTGCTTCGTTATCCATATACGGTTTTACTTTTAAGAACGGTCTTCTGGATAAATGAAAATGGTATATCAATATAATGTGAGAAAAGCCTTCGACATCTTTTAAGCCTTCAGCATATTCTGGGAATACCTCAACTGTTCCATTGATACCCTTGCCACCTGCAGGTTGTATAGGTGTCCCTTTGGGCTCTTTGAAGGGAGAATGGATGACTCCGATTGGCGTGTACTTTATCTCATTCACAATTTCATTCCTGTGTAGCTGCTTTGATTATAGCAAATATCGGTGGATTCAGTAGTTTAGAAATTGTGAAGGAGTGGGGTTAAGGTTGGGAAACTTTGCTGTGCTATACTTATAGATAGATAGGAGTTAGCTATGAAAGATATGGATAAGGTAAATCTTGGAGGCAAGCTAGAATCTTTGGCCAAGAATGTGGGGGCAACTTACTTCGGCATAGCTGACCTTACTCCTGCCAGGCAGTGTATTTCAGAGCAAGGCGGAGAATTTCTAGCTCAGTTTCCGCGAGCTGTTTCTCATGGTTCCGTTCTTATGGATAGCATTGTAAATGTGCTGAGATATCATAGCGATGCTGCTGCCATACATACCTATTGGTATCACGCGCATCAAATTGTAAATCCCCGCATAGACTCGATTTCTTTGATGTTAGCCCAATCCCTGGATAAAGCCGGTTTTCAAGCTTTCATTGTCCCATCTTCTCAAAGGGTGGGTAAAACTAGACTTGCTGGTGTGTTCTCCCACAAATTAGCAGCTCATTTAGCCGGACTGGGATGGATTGGCAAGAGCGCTTTGCTCATTACGCCAAAACATGGTCCCCGCGTGAGGTGGGGTACCGTGCTCACAGATGCTCCGTTGGAAGCCGGAATGCCTATGGATGAGATGTGCAAGGACTGCCCCGTATGCGTGGAAGCTTGTCCCGTGCATGCTTTTACTGGACAAGCTTTTGATAGACCCAGACCAAGGAGCGAGATATTTGCTGCTGAAGCATGTGATCGCTATCAAAACGAACGAGAGCAGACTCTGGGTGTGCGTGCTTGTGGTATATGCGTTTATATCTGCCCGTTCGGGCAAAAGAATTAACTAAAAACTTTCCTTGGCAATGCCTATAGCTTGCTTTTCAGGTCTGCGTTCGGTAAACGGCATTTCTGTCTGCCTATTTTAGCTATGGTATATTATAATTGATGGAGGTCTTATGGGAGATATAACTAACGTAAGGCAGCGAATAGAGGAGCTACGGGGTTTAATTAACTACCACAATTACCGTTATTATGTGCTGGATAGCCCCGAAATCAGTGATGCTGAATATGATGAACTGATGAGGGAGCTTAAACAGCTCGAGTCTGAGCATCCTGAGCTTATCACCCCTGATTCGCCAACGCAGAGGATTGGTGCCCCACCAGTAGAAGAGTTTGGTGTGGTGGAGCACCCTGAGCCTTTGTTGAGCCTGGCTAATGCCTTTTCCTACGGGGAATTAGCTGCTTGGCATAAAAGGGCGAGTAACCTCTTGGGTGGACGTAGTTTTGACCTTGTTTGTGAACCTAAAATTGATGGGCTGGCGGTAGCTTTGACTTATGTTGATGGCTTGCTGGTCACTGGCGCAACTCGAGGTGATGGCTACCGAGGCGAGAACATCACTCAGAACCTAAGAACTGTTAGAAGCATTCCTCTTTCTGTGCCTAAGGAGGCACCTCCAAGATTTGAGGTAAGGGGTGAAGTTTATCTCCCCAAGGCTGGCTTTAAGAAGCTCAATGAGGAGAGGGCTAAAGAGGGTTTGCCCCTTTTTGCCAATCCCAGGAATGCTGCTGCTGGCTCAGTAAGGCAACTAGATTCTAATGTCACTGCCAGACGTCCTTTGGACATATTTATCTATGGTTTGGGTTGGGCTGAAGGTAAGGCAGTGCCTGATACCCATTGGGGGATTATGGAATACCTCAAGTCTTTGGGCTTCAAAGTAAATCCTAACATTGCTCTCTACCATACTATTGATGAGGTGGAGAAATGTCATCAGAACTGGGTGGAAAAGCGGGATGACTTACCTTATGAGGCTGATGGTATGGTGGTGAAGGTTAATCCAATTGCCTTTCAGCGGGAACTTGGCACTGTGGCTCATGAGCCCAGGTGGGCCATTGCTTATAAATTCCCTGCCATCCAAGGCACCACGCGCCTTGTTGATATCGGTGTAAACGTAGGGCGTACCGGGAGCCTCAATCCTTATGCCATTTTGGAGCCAGTTCAAGTAGGTGGTGTAGTTATCCACCAGGCAGCGTTACACAATGAGGAAGACATCCATCGCAAAGATATTCGTATTGGTGATGTGGTTGTTGTGCAGCGCGCTGGCGAGGTTATTCCTGAGATAGTTGGCCCGGTGAAAAGTCGCCGCAGTGGTAAGGAAAAGATTTTCTATATGCCGAGTCACTGCCCGGTATGCGGAAGTGAGGTGATAAAGCCTGAAGACGAGGCTATGCATAGGTGCCCTAATGCTGCCTGTCCCTCTCAAGCCCTAGAGCAGATCAAGCACTTTGTCACTCGTGGTGCTATGGACATAGATGGCGTGGGTGAAAAGCTATGTCAAGCCTTATTCCAAGCTGGCTTAATCAGGGATGTGGCTGACCTATATTATCTTACTAAGGAGCAGCTTTTAGGTTTGGAGCGGATGGCTGAGAAGAGCGCCTCCAATGTACTTAATTCCATTGAAGGAAGCAAGAATAGGCCTTTGTCACGAGTTATCTTTGCTCTGGGTATTCTCCATGTTGGCGAGGAGTATGCTGAGTTACTAGCGGAAAACTTTAGTAGCATAGGTGATTTAGCTAAAGCTAGTCAGGAAGACCTTCTATCTCTTCCATCAATCGGACCCAAGATAGCTGATAGCATTGTGGCTTTCTTCAGGCAGGAAAGGAACAGGCAAATTATTGAGAAATTAAGGAAGGCCGCTGTGAGGCTGGAAAGGGAGAAAGTCGAGGAGGCCAAGCCTGAAGAATTACCTTTAGCTGGATTAGAATTTGTTCTAACGGGGAAGTTGGAATCTTTTACCCGTCCAGAGGCAGAAGCTAAGATAAAGGCTTTAGGAGGTAAAGCAGGCTCAGATGTCACCAAGAAAACATCTTATCTCATAGTTGGTGCTGACCCTGGCTCTAAACTGGCTAAAGCGCAAAAATTGGGGATAAAGACACTCAGCGAGGCTGAGTTTATAAAATTGCTAAATCAAAATACTTCCTCATTTTGAATCTCTTCGATGACATCTTTAAATAGGTTGACATAATAAACAGGCAATTCAGCTATATCAAAGAATCTCGCATCCTCCACTTCGTCCCCAGGAATTAGTTTTCCACCCTTTGCCTTAACTAGGTATTTCACTACCAGCATATCTCCATAAATCTCCTTGTCTTCTCGTCTAACTGCTCCGATTAATTTTACTATCTTCCCGGATATTCCAGTCTCTTCTTTTAGCTCTCTCAGACAAGCCTCTTCTGGCGTTTCTCCACTTTCGATAAAACCTGAAGGAGACCCCCACATTCCTTTTCTTGGTGGTAACCCTCTTCTAATCAATAGAAACTTCTTATCTTTTACTGCAACCGCTAATGCCACTGGCAAAGGATTTTTGTAATCAATAAAATCACATTTAGGGCAATATTTTCTCTCCCTTCCTTCAATCATTCCTGCTTGAAGAGGAGTTCCACAAATTGGGCAGTAGTTATATTCTTTCATCTATTTTCCCAATAAGAGTAAAACATATCTTCTTTTAGTCTATAATATATCATGAAGTAAGACCGGTGCTAATGAAACTCGTTGTTGGCTTGGGCAATCCTGGTAAGGCTTATGCGCGTAATCGTCATAACGTTGGCTTTCACTGCCTAAATTATTTTGCCAAGCTTCATTCTATTCGTTTTGACCGCAGGCAGTGCC
>JAGMBH010000085.1 GCA_023129815.1 Dehalococcoidia bacterium | reverse complement strand
AACCTTAGCGGCAAGGCAGTAGGCTGCTTGGTGAGTAAGCATAATGTTCCTCTAGGTGACCTTTTAGTAATTCATGATGACCTCGATTTGCCTCTGGGCAAGATTCGCCTGCGTCCCGGTGGTGGTTCGGGTGGGCATAAGGGAATGAAATCTATCATTTCTGTCCTGAAAAGCGAGGAATTTCCTCGGCTCAGGGTAGGCATTGGGCATCCTCAAGTGGAGGGATTATCTAATACTGATGAAGATGTTATAGTCAGTTATGTGCTCAGCAACTTTACTCCTCAAGAGGAAGAACTAATCAAGCCAGTAATTGCTAGTGTAGCTGAAGCTATTGATTGTTTCCTTAATCAAGGGATGGAAGTGGCGATGAGCAGGTTCAATTAGCGAATCAAGGCTCTAGTTGATAGTATGGTATAATTTGTGAGTTGAAAAATGATCATTGCTATTATTGGAGATTCTTCCTGTTCTACAGAAGAAGCTAAGGTAGCTGAAACTGTGGGTGAGCTACTGGCACAGAGGGGTGCCACTATAATTTGTGGTGGTTTGGGTGGTGTGATGGAAGCAGTCTGTCGTGGGGCTAAATCAAAGGGCGGCTTGACTGTTGGCATTTTGCCTGGCGAAGATTCAAGCATGGCCAACACGTGGGTAGATATTCCGATAGCCACCGGCGTAGGCTATGCCAGAAATATGGCGGTGGTGAAATCAGCTCAGGCAGTGATTGCCATTGGGGGTAATTATGGAACACTCAGCGAGATTGCTTATGCCTTAAAGAGAAACATCCCAGTTATCGGCTTAAACACCTGGGCGCTGTCTCGAAATGGTAAGGAGGATGATCCTATAATCAGAGCCCATAGCGCTGTAGAGGCGGTAGATAAAGCTATTTCTTTGGCTAAAAAGAAAGGTGGGTCGAGTTTAAGATGGACAACATAGAAATGGCTACTATCGAGCGTATTAGGGCTAGGGAGATTCTCGATTCTCGGGGTAATCCTACTATCGAAGTAGAGGTGGTACTGGTTGACGGAACCACCGGCGTAGCTTCCGTTCCTTCGGGGGCAAGCACTGGTAAGTATGAAGCTGTGGAGCTGCGTGATGGGGATAAGAGCAGGTATGGTGGGCTTGGAGTTCTTAAAGCGGTGAGTCATGTTAACGCTGATATAGCTCCTGAAATAGAGAGAATGCCGGCTTTGGAACAGGCGGCTATAGATCAGAAGCTGATTCAGTTTGATGGCACGGCGAACAAATCTCGTCTCGGAGCCAACGCTATCCTGGGGGTGTCTTTAGCAGTAGCAAAAGCTGGGGCTAATTTTCTGGGTATTCCACTGTATCGCTATTTGGGCGGAGCAGAAGCCAATCTTTTGCCTATTCCTATGTTGAATATCCTGAATGGTGGGAAGCATGCTTTGGACTCTACCGACTTTCAGGAGTTTATGATAGTGCCTCTGGGCGCAGACACGTTTGCTAGAGCTATGCAAATGGGCAGTGAGGCGTACCATTGTTTGCATAAAGTGCTTAAAGATAAGGGTTTAAATACCAATGTAGGTGATGAAGGTGGTTTTGCCCCCAAACTTTCTTGTAATAAAGAAGCACTAGAGCTAATCCTGGCAGCTATTGACTTAGCTGGTTATAAAGCTGGTGAAGACTTATTTCTTGCTCTTGACCCGGCAGCGAGCAGTTTCTATCAAGAGGGTAAATATGTCTTGTCTCGAGAGGGCGTTACCCTTACTTCAGTAGAGATGGTGAACTATTATGCTAACTGGGTATCTAATTATCCTATTATCAGCATAGAGGACGGCTTGGCGGAGGATGACTGGTCTGGCTGGATACTGTTTATGGCTAAATTGGGCAAGGAGATTCAGCTTGTGGGCGATGACCTTTATGTTACCAACATTGAGCGTCTTGAGAAAGGCATTGCAGAAAAAGCCTCCAACTCAATCCTTATTAAGCCAAATCAAATAGGCACGCTTAGTGAAACCTTAACTGCTATTAAAAGGGCACAGAAAGCGGGATGGACGACTGTCATTAGTCACCGCTCTGGTGAGACTGAAGATACTACCATAGCTGATTTATCGGTAGCAAGTGATGCTGGATTTATTAAGGCTGGTGCTCCATGTCGCGGCGAGAGACTGGCTAAATATAATCGCCTTCTTAAGATAGAGCAGGAGTTAGGGGATAGTGCTCGCTACGCGAGCAAAAAGGCTTTTTATAATCTGGAGAAGATGAAGTCGTGGAAGTAGTAGCTGGTGTGCATCGGATAAAGCTTCCCTTCCCGGAGGGCATTCCAGAGTATACCAACGTGTATGTAGTGGAGGGGAACCGGGGCAATATACTGATTGATAGTGGCTGGGGCAGCTCAGAGGTGCTCTGGGCTTTTAGGGAGGGGCTAAGAGAGAATCATCTTAAGTTCCAGGATATTAATTGGATTGTTATCACTCACATCCATCCCGACCATTACGGTTTGGCAAGCAAGCTAAAAGAATTTTGTGGGGCTGAAGTGGCTATGCATAGAGTTGAAGCGGGACTTATCAATTCAAGGTATAAAGATTTTGCTGGACTGCTCAAGCAGATAGAGGAGGAACTCAGCAGAAACGGCGTTCCTCAATTTGAGCTGTCTAAGTTGACTGAGGCCTCGATATGGATGAGGCAATTCATTTCGCCTGATTTACCTGATGTTATGTTAGATGATGGTGATAGGCTTTCTAATGGTTCATTTGAATTCGAAGTATTACAAACGCCAGGGCATTCACCAGGTCATATATGTCTTTATGAGCCGAGGAAAAAGTGGCTCTTTTGCGGAGACCATGTTTTGTTTAAAACTACTCCTCATGTGGGCTTCCACCCCCAATCGGGAGATAATCCCCTGGGAGACTACATCGATTCTTTGGAGAGGTTAGAGGCTCTTAAGGCTAATTTCATCTTTCCGGGGCATGGGCCAGTGTTCAATAGCCTGAAGCTGAGAGCAGCAGAAATACTCCATCATCATGAGCAGAGAGAAAGAGCCATTATAAAGGCTATGAGTAGCGGTTTCAGAACAGCCTATCAAGTGGCTACTGAGATTCCCTGGAAACCTGAAGCAGGTGGTATTGCCTTTAAAGATTTAGCGCCTTGGGACAGGCGATTAGCTATATTGGAAACTATTGCTCACCTTAGGTTATTAATGGTTGAGGGTAAAGTAGGCAAGATTGACCAGGAGGGCCTTTCTTTATACTTATCTAAAGACTAGACAGAGAGGAGGGTAGAAATGGCGACGAAAGTAGGTATCAATGGCTTTGGGCGCATTGGTAGATTGGCTCTTAAAGCAATAAGTCAGCGTGTAGCTAATAAATTAGAGGTGGTGGCGGTGAATGACCTTACTGATGCTAAGACTAATGCTCACCTTTTCAAATATGACAGCAATTATGGTGCCTATCCTGGCAAGGTGGAGGCTAAAGATGATTCCATCATAGTTGATGACCGGGAGATAAAAGTCTTAGCTGAACGTGACCCAGCCAAAATTCCCTGGCGGGACTATGGGGTGGATATTGTGATTGAATCGACAGGTCTCTTTCGTGAGGCTGCCAAGGCAGCTAGCCATCTTCAGGGCGGAGCGAAAAAAGTGATTATTTCGGCGCCAGCCCGGGAGGAGGATATAACTGTTGTCCTTGGTGTTAATGAAGGGCAATATGACCCAGCTAAGCATTACATCATATCCAATGGTTCTTGCACCACTAACTGTATTGCTCCTGTGGTCAAAATTCTCCAGCAAAATTTTGGAGTCAGTCGCGGGCTAATGACCACCATCCACTCTTACACTAATGATCAAAGGATTCTGGATGTGTTTCACCGTGACCTGCGTCGGGCAAGAGCCGCTGCTACGAATATCATACCTACTACTACTGGTGCTGCTCGTGTTGTAGGCATCGTCATTCCTGAGCTTAAAGGGAAAATACATGGCATCGCTATAAGGGTGCCTACTTCCGTAGTGTCTATCGTTGACTTTGTGGCTGATTTAGATAGAGAGGTAACTGCCGAGGAAGTTAACCATGCCTTTCAGAGAGCTGCTGAAGGGGAACTCAAGGGAATTGTAGAATATTGTGATGAACCTCTGGTGAGCTCAGATTTTAAAGGCAATTCAGCCAGCGCTATTTTTGATGCCTTGAGCACTATGGTCATGGGTGGCAACATGGTAAAGGTGTTGGCTTGGTATGATAATGAATGGGGCTATAGCTGCCGCCTCGCTGACCTTGCTAGTTATATTGCTGGTAAAGGCTTATAATGTATTGGCAAAACTGTGATATGGACTAAATTGGATATAGGAGGTGAGACATGTTTTGTCCCAAATGTGGTGCGGAAAATCCCGAGGGGGCTAAGTTTTGCTCTAAGTGTGGCGCTGAGCTAGGTGTTTCTGCTAAGCCCTCGGAAACCAGCATAGGGCTGTCAGCCAATGTAGCAGGGCTTCTGTGTTATGTTCTCGGTTGGATTTCAGGAATAGTTTTCCTGGTGATTGAAAAAAGGAACAAGTTCGTCAAATTCCACGCCTGGCAATCCATCATGACCTTTGGCGTATTGACCGTAGCAAGATTGGTCTTGGGCTGGATTCCCATCATTGGTTTGGTTTTTGACTGGATTATTGGAATTCTGGGCCTTGTTTTATGGATTGTCTTGATGATTCAAGCGGGGACTGGCAAGATGTGGAAACTGCCCTGGGTGGGTAACTGGGCTGAGAGGCAAGCTAGCAAAGCTTCTTAGGCTTCGTTGCCCTTTTTGAACTCCAGCCAGCTTCTTAGCGTCGTTAATGTAAAGGCTTGTTTCTCTAATCTTTCGTTCTGTTTGGTCTCTGGGCTCTAGAGTTCCGGAATAGAAGTAGTCGCCATAGAGGGGCTCAAGCTCTCCCGTCGCTTCCTTACGAATCAAGCTGCATCATCGAAGATCTGCTTTACTTTGCTCATTGGCAGACCTTCCCTGCTTTATCTAAATTTTGAACTTTCTTTAGTGTGAAGTCGATGGCTTAAGGTTTCTGCGCCCACTATAAACTTTTTCTCTCTCTTTTCGTTTTCATATATAATAGACATCAATCTGATGTCTATTGAGAAGGATGTAGTTTCCCGAGCAGTAAAGGGCGATGGAGGAGCCTTTGCTCAACTTTACGAGGAACATTTCGATAGGATTTATCGCTATGTTTACCTCAAAGTGGGGAATCAAGCCGAAGCTGAGGATTTAACTCAAGAGGTATTTGTTAAAGCTTTGGAGGCGATTGGCTCTTACAAGTGGCGGAATTTACCTTTCGTGGCTTGGCTATTTCGCATTGCCCATAATCAGGTAATAGATTATTTAAGAAAGCAAGGTAGAGTGGGAAAGGTAGCTTTGGAGGACGATATAACCTTAGTTAGTGGGTCAA
>JAGMBH010000084.1 GCA_023129815.1 Dehalococcoidia bacterium | reverse complement strand
TCAGCGATAGCAAGGGCCTTTTTGTGCATCTCCTCCGCAGTAGCGAGGTCTCCACGCGTCTTATACACGATGCCCAGATTGCGATAGGCATTTGCACGAGTCACCTCATCACCAGTTATTTCGCCAATTTGCATCATCTGGTCAAACCTTTGCTCTGCTTTTCTCAACGCTCCAATTCTCATTAAGAAGAGCCCATAGTCATTGACTATGTTAGGATCCGGGTAGATTGCAATTGCTCTCGCAAAACACTCCTCTGCCTTGGTTATATGCCCAGAATTTGCTTGTCCCCACCCATCCTTCGCCAGCGTATAAGCGGCCCTAATCTGTTCGATCCCAATTTCTCCAAGTAGTTCATCCAATTGCCGAATTCTCTTCTTATATTCTGTAAGTTGCTCAAGCCCAAAACTACCTGGACTTGGAGCTGGCGGCAAGTCGTCAAGCCACCGACACAGGTCAGTCACAAATTGCTCTTGCCACGAATTCTCGTCTTCATAACTTCTGAATAAGAATTTCCTTTCAGCTTCGACTCTATTTCTAAACTGCAACACTTTCCTTAGCTGCTCGCCAGGGTCAGCCAACATGTCATCAGGAATATTACGAAAGTACAACCAAACTTCCTTCTCATTTGCGCAGGCCACTTCATACTCCTCTTCAAACCCCGATGAGTAGTTTCCAGTGGGACTGCCCCACCTCTTCCACAAAAGCATCACGACAAGAGTGCTCCTTCGGACGTCCTCATTGATCTTTTCTTGCGGGCGGCCCTTTCCAGGCAAAGTGTCTTCCCAACCCACCGCTTCTAACAGTATTCCCTTTGACTTCGCTTTTATGCGGTTCACTTTTTCAATAGCCTCGACAAACAGTTTTCGCTCAGCACTTAGATCGCTAGGTGAGGCTATAAACACACGGATGATCCTGAGATATTCACATGGAACCGCTGTCACCCCAATCACCCCCAGCTACATTGTTAGATTTCACCAAACTTAAGTATACACGAAATTTGTTTTATGTCCAGCAGTCTGTTGCTACAGGCACTAGGTGCCCTGATACCCTTCGGAGCTGTTCAACCCTACGCAACCTTTCGTATCACGGCGGCGATGTCGCTAGGATAACGCTGTTGTATAATATCCTTGGAACAGGTGAGATTAGCCAGAGACGTATGTAAAATTCTTGAAAAATGAGGCTGAATTTCGTTAAGCTTCACTTTAACCATTACGGAATAGCTAACTATAGTTCCGCTTCCAATTTTTGCGCCACCGCCTATAGTTATTGAGTACTATTCACACTCTTTCTAGTAGCGGGCTTATTTTCAGGAGGAAATCCCGCCTCCTCCCCCTTCGTTGGTCTTCCCGCTTTTCCACCCTGTTCTTCCTTCAATCGAAATGCTATTGGGGGCATTTAATATTTTCTTCTCCAGTTGGCAAATTTCACTAAAAATACAATATCTGTCAGCTCTAAAAATTAGTCTATCCTGTGGGATTAGGCTTTCCAATCTTTTCTTACCGATGTGTTCTTCAGGTGGACAAAGGCGTCTATTAGGTCGACAGGCTATCTTGCCAAGTCTAAAGATTAGGTAGTCTATCGATGCTGGCGTCGGAGGTCTATGATTGTTAGAAATTCTACCCCATTCTTCCCATACCTTTCTCCATACCTCACGGTTCAATTTATCTACCATAGAATACTGAGAACAAAAAACATCCAAAAAACTAGCCAGTAAAGGGATGCGCAGTTGGAGAATCCCTGTTCTCAAAGCCACTCTCATAGTATTTTTGTCGCTCATCACATCTAATTTATCTATGTTCCTTTTGTATTTCCATACTCCTAAATCAGCCATGTCTCTTAGGAACATGTGGGCTTTCTTGGTAGAAAAGCCATATTTCTCCTCGACTGTTAGTGCCTTAACGATCTCAACTACGTCTCCATTGTGAAACTCATTAATTTTGTATGCTGATGAATCATATTTCTCTACCAGTAATCTTGCGGTATTCAACATCCAGGGCTTCCGTTTATCTCTCTGTGACTGTGCACCAAGAAAATTAAGGAGTTCGTCTACTAACAAATCATTATCCTTCACTTTTTCCGGATTGAAACAATTCGGGTGTCTTCTATAAAACTCAAAAGGATTGCTTCTCGCATGGACATCGATATTAAAGTCCTGAATCGCGGTAAAGAATCTTACATTGGCGATTTCCTCTTTAGTCAAATCCAGGGTATCTAACTGAACTTTAATGGTATTGCTCTCATAAATGCCTTCTAACACTTTGGCGACTGCTAAACACTCTCCATTTGGATTGATCTTCGGAGCCAACACCTTTTCATGGTTTTCTTCCCAGTACTTGTGAAATTCAGAAATATATTCAGGAGGCAAGGTCGCCTTTTTCTGATACAGGAACTTATTAATTTCATTCAATATATTTGCCGCCAGCTCATATTCATCTTCGGCTTTAAATTTCTCAACCTCAAATTTTGCACCGCAATGCTGTGCAAGGTTTTCAAGAAATTTGAGGAAATTAGACATATTTTATTCTCCAATCTTCAACATAAGAATTTATGGTATCTTCTGAAGGTGGCTGTACCTCTATATCCGCTCCGCATTCATAACATGTTTCAATGTTAGTGTTCATGCCCCCAGGGATGGGGCACTCATCTAACTCTAGCCGAGCTCTGCATACGGGACATCGAACATACCAACCATCTTTCCTCTCTTTTGCTTTTGCTCTATGTATGCTCATTTCTATGATCCCTTTCCACTTTTTCATAAACAAGCAAGTACTGATGACTCATCTTCAAGTAGTTATTTACAGTTTGAACCTCCGAGCTTCGTTTTTCTTTTGTAACAACCACAACTTCCTTCAGCCATAAATTATCAAGTGCCAGTATATCTACCAGTCTTTTGGCCAAGGGTTCCATATATCCATCTATTCTCACGTCTTGGGTTTGGATTGCCAAAAATCCACCATCGTTTATGTTGAATACCTCTCGATTTATAATTTCCGTCATCTCCCTTAAATAACACTCAATGTTTGAGCGAGAATGGTTATTACCAGGAAACAGGGATTTGATAAAAAGTAATTCTTGGCCCTTTTGTCCCTTCTCCGCGACAAAATTCATCGTATTCTCAGAATGGGAAATAAAAAAGATAGTCGAATATTTTCCCCCGTTTGAATATCTGTCAATTACATTTTTGTTTAGACGTTTTTCAAAATCTTTCTTTGGCAAGATCCACGCTGTTGATGTTTCTAATGCATCTAATTTCCTCTTTAGCGGTGGCTTCTTCAAAGTAGGCACAAGCAAACCATAACCTGCTCCCTTTTCCCTTGCACTTAAAGGGGTAAGTGACTCAGGTTTCTCAAAAATCGGTAGATACTCATGGGCTAAAAGAAGAAAGTTGTATTTAATGCTGTTAGCGTACCAAAATCCTGTAGTCTTGCAGTTATGTTGTCGCTTGATAACAAGTTCTCTTAATTTAAAGCCAGCATCCAAGTAAACGTTTATAAGTTTAAAACCCAGTGGGATTACATGTTTTTTTCTTCGCATGTCTCCTATTAGAATGGCACATTGCCTACCTAGCTTCAGCACTCTAAAACTTTCTCTGGCAACCTTTGACATTTCTTTCAGAAAATCATCTATATCAAGAAATGATAAATCGCCTTCTTTGGAGTCAGTATAATGGATAATATTTGCATAGGGAGGGTGAGCACAGATTAAGTCCATGGAGTTATCTGGTAAGAGTGATAAATTTCTGGCGTCGCCAACTGAGAGTTCGGGTTCATAGGTTTGAGGATGGATTTCGTCCTCAGTCAATGCTAATTGCGGCGAGTCCATGTTGAAATTCATATTCTTCTTTGCCAGTTCAATGACTTTATCATTGATATCAGAAGCTATACACCTTCTCCCTAACAGCTTGCACTCTACAGCAGTTGTTCCAGCACCACAGAAATAATCTAGAACAGTCTCTCCGAGTTTGGAATACTTTAAGATAACGTTTCTTGGAATGTATGGTGACCAGTTTCCTCTATATTCTCCGCTGTGGGTTGCCCAATTACCACGGTTTTTGAAACTCCATACAGTGGTTTGCTCTTCTCTAAAGTCTTTGGGACGGAGTGTCTTTATTTTTTTGGAAATAGCCAGTGCACTAACATTGATTCCTTGTGACTTGGTAATAAGCTGCTCAATATATCTAAATGTAACTCCATATTTCTGGCCGATTTCCAGGTCAGGAGTTCCCCTTACTTTTTCCTGTAATACCGCCTCCTGTAGCTCTTTTTCTGTTCTGAAACTTACCTTTTGATTAGCCATTACGGTCTCTATATAGTATACGAAATTTAGCCTTTGTGTGCACGTTCCTATTTATATACCTCTTTATATACTTTGTCATTCACATCATTAGCAAGCCGTCTCATGTTGTATAATACACTTGAACGATAGATGCCTAGCTCAGGACAAAGGACTGGGATTGCTAATCTGCCCTTGCATTATGGCAAGGTGCCTCCGTGGCTTTTTGGGCGGATGTCTCAGCTTGCCAGGGAGATTGCTATTGTCATTGTTGATGAATTTGGCCCCCAGGAGATGCTGCGTCGCCTATCTGACCCTTTCTGGTTTCAAGCCTTTGGCTGTGTTTTGGGTTATGATTGGCATTCTAGCGGTGTTACCACTACTGTCTGCGGCGCTCTGAAAGAAGGAATGCGAGGACTAGAGAAGGAGGTCGGTTTATTCATTGCCGGAGGCAAAGGTAAAACATCCCGAAAGACTCCAACGGAGATAGAGAGTTTTGGACATCTGCTAAAGGTAAATCCATCGCCTCTAATCTATGCCAGTCGCATGTCAGCCAAGGTAGATAATTCGGCTCTTCAGGACGGCTATCAGCTTTATCACCATACTTTCTTCTTTACCAGAGGCGGCTCCTGGGCAGTAATTCAGCAAGGCATGAATGAGATTAACCGCTATGCGCGGAGGTATCACTGGTTAGGGGAAAAAGTCGTTGATTTTGTCTGTGAGCCAGAGGCAGCTATTTGCTCCCAAGCTAGAGGCAAAGCGCTAAACCTGGTGGCATCAGAGAGCACACAAGCGCGAAATGTCATCACTGATATTGCTGCTGAGGAAAAACCGGGGGATATCGTAACCCAATTGAAGAAGTTAAAAACCTTAAACCTGCCCCGGCGGCCTTACATCAGCCTCGAAGACATTCATCCCGATAGACTGAGTAAGCTCTTCACCATCGCTTATGAGCATCAACCACAAAACTTTGAGTCACTGCTGGGACTTGAAGGTATAGGACCAAAAACGCTTCGTGCTTTGAGCCTCATCTCAGAATTAGTTTACGATACACCCGTTAGCCTGCGTGACCCGGCAAGCTATAGTTTTGCCCATGGTGGCAAGGATGGTCATCCCTACCCTGTGGACAGGAAGACTTACGATGCTAGCATTGAATTTCTGGCCCTGGCGGTGGAGAAAGCCAAGATTGGCGATAAAGAGAAGCTTGATGCCTTCAGGCGCCTCAAGGCGTGGCAGTAAAAATTATAGCAAGAAGCGTGAGATTGCTTCACCAATCACCCTCACCTTAATCCTCTCCCATGAAGGGAGAGGAAATTTGGCTCGCAATGACATAGTGAAGTTATTGTTACAAGGCTCTATAATATAGGGTAAGCAGCAAAATGACCCATTTTGATATCGCATCTTATGTGTCCCACATCGAGGCTAATAGGTCAGTCAAGGATGCCCTGATGCAAAAGTTAAAGACTCGCCGACCTCCATACCATATTTCAGTAACTGACCTGACTAACCTGAAGCAGGCTTACTTTAAGAGAAAATACCCAGAAATCGCTCCACCTCTGGAAAAACAACAGCTTATGTGGGCTGGCACTGGGTTTCACAAGATTTTTGGTTCTGCTGTTTCCAGCGAAGAATATCTGGAGCAGTTTGTCGAAGCTGAGGGCATTGTAGGCAAAATTGATATCTATGAAAATATACCCATAGAGGTGAAAACAACCTCAACCCTGGTAAGCACGGGAGACTTGGTTAAATATAGGCCGACTTATGTGGAACAACTGGGCATATACTGTGCCATGGTCAACTCCCTCCAGGGGAAAATCATTATTTACCAACGCCACGATTCTGCAGTATCACCCCAGAGCCCGCTTATTGCCTACCAGGTTACTTTTCCCGATCTGGAAGCAATCCGAGAGGAAATGCGGCAAAGGCGAGATCTCTTGGTACAAGCACTCATCTCAAATGACCCCAGTAATCTGCCTATCTGTGCCTGGTTTAATAGGAGATGTGATTATTCAGAGGTGTGTGACTGCAAGACTAGTTCGGTGCCGCTATCACACAAGATTGCTGAACTAGCAGGGCAAATCCAAATTGACGAGGCTACTTGCCAACAACTCCTTGATAAGCTTGCCAAGCCACAGCCATCCCAATTATTGCGAACCAACGACCTCGTCTTTCCCCGTAAGGCATACTTTAAGCGTGCCAAGCCACAAGAAATCGCCACTGAGGAAGGATTGCCACCAGAAAAAGAGGATTATCTTCGTTCTATGAATGAACTAGGCTTTCTCGATGCGCTTCGTGATGCGTTACGCTACGGCGCTCCAGGCGAAGTGGAAAGGATTCCCATACAACATAGACTATTGGCTGACCTGGTTCAAGTCTGTCAGAACTTGCCCACCA
>JAGMBH010000083.1 GCA_023129815.1 Dehalococcoidia bacterium | reverse complement strand
GGGAGGGGACAAGCCCCTCCCCTACTGAAGGCATTTATCAAGTAGTGAACAGTGAGGCAGGTCTGAATGAGCTGATAAGCCAACTGGAAGCAGCAAGCGAAATAGTCCTCGACCTTGAAACTACCCTTACCTCTTCTCCCTCATATAATGAAGTTTCTTTTCCTTACAAGAGAGGGATTAAGGGTGAGGGCTTGACGGCAGAGCTGGTGGGAATAGCAGTATCGCCAGCTTCTGGAAAAGCATTTTATATACCTTTGAGATTGCTTCGCGGAGTTTATCCTGAGCGAGATTCTTCGGTCGCTTCGCTCCCTCAGAATGACAACAAGCGAAGGGCTCAGAATGACATCCAGTTTTGTCACCCTGAACGAAGTGAAGGGTCTGAATCTGGAAGTGACATCCTTGAGCCACTACCGCTAGTTCAAGTTATGGCTGGACTAAAGCCAATCTTAGAGAATACAAACATAGGCAAAATTGCTTACAACGCTAAGCATGATATGGCTGTACTGGCTAATTACGGGGTGGAGCTGGAAAACCTGGATTTCGACCTGATGATTGCCGCTTACCTCATCGGTGAAAAAAACCTGAGTCTTAAAGCAATTGCTTTTAATAAACTGGGCCTAGAAATGGTGCAAATCACCGACTTGATTGGCACGGGAAAAAAGCAGGTTTCTTTAGCCACGCTGGGGGTGAAACAAGTTGCCGATTACTCCTGTGCCAATGTCAACATCACCTGGGGTTTAAGGGATAATTTGAAGGAGGAGCTATGTCGGCAAGGATTGTGGCAACTCTTCAGGGAAGTGGAGATGCCTTTGGTTCCTGTGCTGGTAGCTATGGAGAGAAATGGTATTACTTTAGATACTAACTTGCTCCGTGAGATGTCTCTTGAGTTAGGTCAGGAAATGCTAAAACTAGAGGCAGAAATCTATAGCAGTGTGGGACATCAATTTAACATCAATTCACCCAAGCAGTTGGGCAAGGTACTGTTTGAGGAGCTTAAGCTACCTCGCTCGCGCAAAATAAAAAGCGGCTACTCCACCGAGGCTTCAGTGCTTGAGGGATTGAGGGGCCTCCATCCCATAATTGAGCGTGTGTTGCAATATCGCCAGCTTGGCAAACTCAAATCAACGTATGTTGATGCCTTGCCGGCACTTATTGATGGCAGAACTGGCAGGTTGCATACCAATTTTAATCAAACAGGCACGGCTACAGGGCGACTTTCCTCCAGCGAGCCAAACCTACAAAATATCCCTGTGAGAGGGGAAATAGGTAGGAAAATAAGGCAGGCTATCGTTGCTCCCTCAGGAACTTACCTGTTAAGCGCTGATTACTCCCAGATTGACCTCAGGGCGCTAGCTCATCTCTCCCAGGACCCCAGCCTTACTGCCGCCTTTGTCAGCGATGAAGATATCCATGCCATGACCGCCTCCAGGCTCTTTGATATCCCAGTAGCAGAGGTGACCGCTGAGATGCGCCGAACTGCTAAGACAGTGAACTTCGGTGTTATTTATGGCATGAGCGATTATGGCTTGGAGCAAGCCACCGAACTTAGCCGAGAGGAAGCATCCCAATTTATCACCTTATATTTTGAGAGGTATCCCAGGGTAAGAGAGTACATTGAAGCAACCAAAGAACAGGCGAGGAAACTGGGTTATGTGCAAACGGTGCTGGGAAGGAGGCGGTTCATACCCGAAATCAATTCCCCCAATCGGCAAGTAAGGGAAGCTGCGGAGCGTATGGCTATAAACGCCCCGGTGCAAGGCACCTCTGCTGATATTATCAAGGTTGCTATGATTAATATACATCGAGAAATGAAGGAGCGAAACCTAAAAAGCAAGATGCTTTTGCAAATTCACGATGAATTGGTTTTCGAAGTACCTCAAGAGGAAGTGGAGGAGCTGAAATCTCTGGTGGCTGAGCTAATGTCTCAGGCTGTGAAGCTTTCTGTGCCCTTAAAGATAGATATTAAGCTGGGCAAAAACTGGGGAAAGATGGCATAAATTAATAAACACGAAATCCTAAACTCTAAGTCCTAAATATTAGGGATTTGGATTTTGGATTTGTTTAGGATTTTCCCTTGAAATAGGCATCAATATCAGCGGCAGCTCGCTTGCCAGCTCCCATAGCACTGATAACCGTAGCTGCTCCAGTAGCCATATCACCGCCACACCAGACTCTGTCCTTACTTGTTCTGCCTGTAACCTCATCAGTTTTTATCGTGCCCCATCTGGTGAGTTCGAGCCCTTTAGTCGTTGAGGGAATAATCGGGTTGGGTCTAGTGCCCAGAGCAACAATTGCCGTGTCAATGTCAATGATGAATTCAGTGCCCGGCTTTCGAATTGGTCGGCGCCGACCACTTTCATCAGGTTCACCAAGCTCCATTTCATAACACTCTACTGCCTTGACCCTACCCTGTTCATCGCCAAGGAACCTCTTGGGATTGGTTAGAAGCTGGAAAATAATCCCTTCTTCCTCAGCATTCTCCCTCTCCTCAGCTCTGGCTGGCATCTCCACTTTAGAACGGCGATAAATGATATATACTTCCTCAGCCCCAAGCCTGAGGGCGCATCTGGAAGCATCCATAGCGACATTTCCTCCGCCGAAGACCGCCACCCTTTTGCCTACTTTTATTGGAGTATCATACTCGGGGAAGAGATAAGCCTTCATCAGGTTTGTTCGAGTAAGAAATTCGTTAGCGGAATAAATGTTGCTGAAATTCTCGCCGGGAATGTTTAGAAACATTGGTGCTCCAGCCCCAGGAGCTAAAAAAACAGCATTGTAACCATCTTCCAGAATCTCATCCACAGTAGCTATTTTGCCTATCACCTGGTCAAACCTAATTTCTACGCCCAGAGACTTTACATAATCAACTTCACCCTGAACAATGTCTTTAGGCAATCTAAATTCAGGAATTCCATACATCAGCACGCCGCCAGCTACATGAAGTGCCTCAAGGATAGTAACTGCATACCCTAGCTTAGCTAGGTCGGCGGCGCAGGTTAACCCGGCCGGTCCAGAGCCAACAACAGCTATCTTCCTACCATTAGTTTTCATATGCCCTTTTTGCTGTTCGCTAACTTTAGGGTGAACTCTTTCCCAATCAGCTACGTACCGCTCCAGTCTGCCAATAGCGATTGGAGCGCCCTTTTTGGCTAGGTTGCAAGTCATTTCACATTGTGTTTCCTGAGGGCAAACACGACCGCAAATGCCGGGAAGGCTGTTCTTGCTCTTGAGTATTCTTACTGCCTCAGGCATATCACCATCTTGTATTGCTTTTATGAATTCGGGGATATCTACATCCACCGGGCAGCCAACTTTGCAACCTGTTTTTTTACATTGAATGCAGCGGCTTGCTTCCTCGATAGCCAGCTCTTCGGTATATCCCAGGGCTACTTCATTAAAGTTCCCTCTTCTTATCCCAGGCTCCTGCTTTGGTATAGGCACCCGATTTAGATTTATTTTTTTCTTTTCCGCCATAATTTTCGTCTCCTTAGCTTATGAAGGCTTTGTTCCTTTCCTCCCAAAGCCTTAAAGATTCTTTTTCCTCATCTAGATAAGCCCGTAGACGATTCATAAGCAAATCCCAATCAACCTCATGTCCATCGAAATCCGGTCCGTCAACGCAAGCAAACTTAGTCTCACCGCCCACAGATACACGGCAGCAGCCACACATCCCAGTGCCATCAACCATTATAGGGTTAAGGCTGACCATGGTCTTGATACCAAATGGCTTGGTAGTTAGAGAACAGAACTTCATCATAATAGCTGGCCCGATAGCGATTACACGATCTATTTTCTTGGTATCAAGCAATTCCTTGAGTGGCTCAGTAACCACACCTTTGCGCTTATATGAGCCATCATCGGTGGTCACTATCAGTTCATCGCTGACACTATGCAGCCGCTCTTCCCAGAAGAGAAGCTCCTTGTTTCTGGCACCTAGAATGGAGATGATTTCATTTCCCTGGGCTTTCAGAGCTCTGGCGATGGGAAACATGGGAGCGGCGCCGACTCCTCCAGCGACGCAAACCACAGTGCCAAACTTTTCGATCTCCGTGGGGCGACCTAACGGCCCGACAAAGTCAAGAATGTTATCACCAGCATTAAGCAAAGCTAATTTCTTGGTAGTAGTGCCTACTTCCATGAAAACAATAGTCACATTTCCCTCTTTCTTGTCCCAATCGGCAATAGTTAGTGGAATGCGTTCCCCCTTTTCATCACTTCTGACAACGACAAATTGCCCCGGCTGAGCCTTC
>JAGMBH010000082.1 GCA_023129815.1 Dehalococcoidia bacterium | reverse complement strand
CGATACATTTCTAACCTCCTATTATAAAACTAGGCTGTTTAATTTTGCCGCAGATTCAAAACTAGATTTGCCTCATTCAGTTTTAATAATCTTCACCCCCAAGATTTTCGTAGTGCGAGGCTTTTAGCCTCGTGCACGACCCTTTAGGGTCGCACTACATTTTTAAACACCCGCTAAAATCTTTGTATTATAGCATGGCACATTGAGCTTGCAAGCTTTGTTTCCTTACGCTAACCTAGAGAAAAATGCCTGAATTACCTGAAGTAGAGACAATAAAAAACGAGCTTTTGCCCTGGATAGTTGGGCAGAGTTTCACTCAAGTTACTATCTTTGATACTGAGCTAGTGCCCGATAGTTCCGCTGAAGAATTTCGTCATAAGTTAATTGGGCAAACAATACAAAGCCTTGAGCGTCGAGGAAAATATCTTATCTTTAACTTGGCTAATCAAGCGCTAATCATGCACTTCAGGATGACCGGTGTTTTGCTATTAAATCCCAAGGGAATTGACCGCTACGCCAGGGCTGTTTTTCACTTTTCTAATAGAAACAGACTTGTGTTTAACGACTTGCGCCGATTTGGGGTAATGCGGCTGGTAGAAAATGTTGATACTGTGGTGGGTAAATTAGGCCCTGAGCCTTTGAGTGAGAGTTTCACTCCCGAGATTTTGGCAAAGCTGTTGAAGAAACATCACCTCCCGATAAAAGCAGCTCTCATTGACCAAAATCTCATCGCTGGAATTGGCAATATGTATGCTGATGAAGCCTTATTTGCTGCCCGAATTCACCCTTTGAGAAAGGCAGGCGCTTTATCAGCTCACGAAATTCAAAGCTTATATCGCTCTATCCGTGAAGTTCTTCTGTCAGCCATAGGCAACAAAGGAGCCAGCGTTGACACTTACGTCCGCCCCGGCGGCCAAATAGGCACAGCCCATTTCCATTTTCAGGTTGCTCACCGAGGTGGTGAGCCTTGCCCTCTTTGCCACACCCCCATCGAGCGGATTTTGGTGCGAAACCGAGGCACCTACTTCTGTCCTAATTGCCAGCCTGTGACAACCCAGATGCCCCTTTTATCACCCTGACCATGAGCCCCTCGTTTCTTGTCCTTCTGCGCCCTCTGCCTCTTGTCATTCTGAGGGAGCCCTTCGCTTGTTGTCATTCTGAGAGAGCGAAGCGACCGAAGAATCTCGCTCAGGATAAACTCCGCGAAGCAATCTCAAACAACTCCTTTCTCCAAGATTGCTTCGGCACTCTGTGCCTCGCAATGCCAGGAGGAGCTCGCCTTTGCACCACTAAGTATCCCCTGTTAAAATGGCATTCGAGAATCGCTCGTAAAGGGCCATAGTTCAAGGCATGTCATCTGTCCTCTGCAGAATACAAATGGCAAAAATTAGAACATATATAAAAGAAAGTATTAAAAAGGGGAGGTGAAAGAGATGGGAACTAAGGGAAGAAAAAATGTGAAAAAATCCAAGAAGCCCAAGGAAAAGAAGAAATAGGGAAACTGAAAATAGATTAAGTGCGAAGGACAGATGTGGATTTAAGGAAGTCCTTTTGTCAGGAGCTGCTTTGTTGGCTTTGAAAGTAGCAACGGCTGGATTTCAACCAGCGACCAAGGGATTATCGGATGGCTGATGTTGAGCTACCATGCTTAAATCACGGATTTAGGATGTGATACTATTCCCCCAATTGCCAGCTTTCTGGGAGGTAGTGAAATGTCTAATGACCAAAGTAATCGGGAAAGGAAGTTCGGGATCTTAGGCTGGACTCTTTTCCTAGTGTGCGCCGGTTTCTTCATAGCTTCTAGTGTGGAAGCTCATAACATGCTGAACCTCGTAGGCAGTATTATCTTCCTCATTGCCTGTGTGGTTTTCCTCATTCCTTTAGTAACAGAGGGACGTGGAGGTGAGCGCAGTTAGATTTGCTCCACCAGCAGAGACTGAGGTGGTCTTTGTCAAAGAACCCTTTGCCACAGGCTGGG
>JAGMBH010000081.1 GCA_023129815.1 Dehalococcoidia bacterium | reverse complement strand
TGTCCCTCTCTCTGCCATACAGCATGCTGAGAAACATGCATGAGCCACTAAGTGCGCCACAAGATAAAAGCGAAGAACCTCCCAGACCTCCAGCAAGTCCACAAGCAGCCTTAAAAGCGATGTCATTGGAGATGCCAAACAATTCCTGCAAAGCACCAAAGGCTGATTGCGAACATCCATGGTAGTCATGCTCATACTTGAAGCCCAGGTCATAAGCATCCTTTAGCAGTTGACCTTTCTCCTCTTCGTTTAAATCCTTTAGCCTCTTTATGTCATACACTTTTGCCATGTTTAACCTCCCTTTCTTTTTTCTTAGCTGTTTAATTTTGCCTCATTCAGTTTTAATAATCTTTCCCCCAAGATTTTCGTAGCACGACCCTTTAGGGTCGTGCACGAGGCTACCCTGTGCAGTAATCTTCGCTACTACACAGGGCTAAAGCCTCGCACTACATTTTTAAACACCCTCTTTTTTCTTGCCCACGAAACTATATTAAGGGCATTATTTTGGGATGACATTTGGGGCAAAAACTGGTTTCCTTCCAGTCGGTATCTGCCAAGCAATTGGAGAAGTGCATAACGCATTTGGCATTAGGGCAATGCCCTAGGCCGAAGGTATGTCCTAGTTCATGAACTATTTCCTTGGTGGCTCTTTCCATGAATAACCTCTTATCGGGTGGCGAGCCATAATATTCCTGCCTCAATCGGCATAAGGATACAATCGCTGTGCCAGAGCTAATGTCAGCTTCACCAAAAGCGAAATTAAGTCTTGGAACGTAAAGGTCAACATCAACTATGCCAACGATTTTCTCATCTCTTTCCCTTTCCGAGGTATTTAGTGAGGCTAGCAAGCTTGAGGAAAGGTATTGTCTTCTTTCAGGATTATAGGCGTGAGCCAGGTAGCTGAAGCCCGTTTTTACTTCTACCGGGCAGAGGAAGATGAGGTTAACCTCTTCCCCAAGTTCCTTAACTATTTCATGGTCTACTTCGCCCAATGGTTTAAGAGTGATTTTCACCTGGCAACTATCTCCAGCCAATTTAAGATTTCTCTCAACACCTGGTTACGGTTACTCCTGGTTACCACAAGTAATTTAACTTCCGGATGGTGCTTGATTTCGTCGGCAAAGGGATTAGGGCTAAGCATGATAGTACCTAGGGCTTTTTTCTCGCTGTCTATCACTTGCCATATGGCTTCCTTAAACCGCGGCGATAAAAGCTCCATCTTGCCAATTTCATCAATAACTACTAAATCACATTCCTTCAGCGCTTGATGGATAGCAGAAACGCCAACCTCGTTCAAACTATTAATATCAACTCTGTATTTGCTCACCTGATAGGGGCTAGAGATATTGATATGTGCCAATATACCATCCTGCCCATCGAGGGTGATTATTCTGAATCCTTGCCTTACCCCGCCACTTCGTATTTCTTCGGTGTAGAAGCCGCCAGCCCTGATTCTTGTCTTAGCTATGGCTTCCTTGATGAGAGCAGTTTTGCCCGTGCCCGGCTTGCCGGTTAGCAGGAGGACCCTTTTCATTGCTCCTTGGCCAAAGCCATAGTCTTCCTCTTTTCCTTGAGCTTTTTCTGGCGCCGACGGTGTTTTAGGGCCGCCATTCCTTTCTTCTTATTCATGCCTTTTTGCTATAGATGGAAATGAATCGTTCTAGTGAGCGGTCATAAGTCCTTTCTACTTCCGGAGGGAATAAGCAGCCAGGGAGCTCACCAAGTTCCCAATGGTAGCGAATGCACTCACAGCATTTACCCTTTCTGTCACATGGCTCATAAGTGCAACTACACTTGGATTTATTGACCTCAATCTGGCACTCCATTTCGTGTACTCCTATTATAATAGCTTTACCAAGGACCACCTGTCATTCTGAGGGAGCACTTCGGCTTCGCTCAGTGTAAACTCCGCGAGCGAAGAATCTCACGCCGCTCAAGGCTTTCAGCTCAGGGTGACAAAATAAATTCCTATTATAGAGTATATCGCCTCCTTAAATCATGGGATAACTTGGCTACTAATTCCAGAGCCTGGCATGCTGCTTCAGGTGATAGGGCTGCCAGTCCGCAAGAAGGGGTTAGCAAGCCTTGCCTTAAAATTTGCTTAAAACTGACGCCATTTCGGGTGAAAGGTGCCATAGCCTCTTCCAAGCGGTCACGAAGGCTGGATAGCGATTCCTTAGCTAAAGCTTCTTCGTCGTTGGGAACGATTCCCCAGGCAATAGTGCCTCCACGCTGGAGAAAAGATTTTACTTCATTGGGATAAATACTAAGGGAGGAAGCGTAATTGTAAGCATCGAAGCTGAGGATATCAGTCGTGGTACCCAAAAGAACTGGCCAATCAGTATTGCCACAGCAATGCAATCCTTTTATCCCTTTAATTCCCTGGAAAACTTCCTCTAGTAAGGCAGCCACTTTATCTTCAGGGATGGGAGTAAAAACCGAGCCTAAAGAGACTAAATATGGCTCGTCAACAAAGATGATGGTATGGGGTGATATTTGTCTTAAAGTATTTTCTTGCCAGGAGGCTTTTAGTCGTAAAAATTTAGCGGCGACTTCAGCCAAGGTATCGTCATAAAGAATGGCTAAGCCATCCTGACGAGTAACCGTCAGCCCCCAGGTGATAGGCCCTGTTATTTGCCCTTTGACTATTCCCGTCTTTTTTATCTTTGACAGGAAGGCATGAAGTCCAGCAGCGTATTTCTCAGAAACGCCATATTTGCTAGGATTGTTTTCCTCACAATCAGCATAAATTTGCCCTAGCGCGCTTTCAAAATTTGCCCACCGCTCGATATGGATTTTATCTCCATTTGTGATTATCCCGGGGAAGCCTTCGCTGAATTGGATAGACATATTTTCCTTTGGGGAGCGCTTTGGCAATTGAGGCCAAGCAGGAATGTCGGGAAGATATTTCCTAACAATAGAGCAGGCCTCTTCTGGCTCGGTGTGAGGCATACTGCCGATAGCTGTAGGCAAGCAAGCAAACTCAATTTTTGCCATTTTTTCGCTTACTTAAAGGCTCTATCAAAATTCACCATGCGTATAAGCATGGATATGCATGGCAATACTGGCAACGAGGAATATTGCCCCTGCTACCAAAGGGGGTATGGCATAGTGCCAAGATAGAGAGACAAGCCACGCTATCCCTAATCCAGCAAAAATATGGGCAAGTGCATTGAAATTAACATGCTCGGCAAAATAAATAGACCCTCTAACTCGAAAGTTTTTCAATTGCCACCTCCTTTTTATTTACTCATATATTTTCCCATAAGTAATGCTAAATTTTTTTTCACTTTCTCTGGGATATATTCCGGCGCGGTAGCAATAGCATCCTTAAGGGCAGCGGCACAAATGCAATCTCGCTTCTGGGGAATGCCAGGTATTGTTAGCCTCAGGATTTCCTTGGCGGTATCAACGCATTTTTGCAAATTAGCCAGAATCATCTCCGTAGTTACCGATTCATAGCTTGGATGCCAGCAATCACAGTCGGTGACCATGGCAAGTACGGCATAGCATATTTCGGCTTCCCTGGCTAGTTTAGCTTCAGGCAAAGCAGTCATGCTAATGATACAAGCACCCCAGGAGCGGTAAAGCTGTGACTCAGCCTTGGTGGAAAATTGTGGCCCTTCCATAGCCAGAAATGTGCCACCTTTATGTACCTTCGCCTCTGCTTTAATGCCCGCCTCAAACAAAACTTGACTCAAAACCGGACAGAAGGGCTCAGCAAAGGCGATATGAGCTACTATCCCGTTAGTGAAGAAAGTGCTCTCTCTGCCCTGGGTGCGGTCAATAAGCTGGTCGGGGATAACTAAATCCGGAGGTAGGATTTCCTCCTTGAGGCTGCCCACGGCGGTCACAGAGATAATCCTTTCGACGCCTAAAGATTTTAAGGCATAAATATTGGCCTTAACTGGCATCTCACTAGGGCCTAGGCGATGCCCTTTACCATGTCTGGGCAGAAAAGCGACCCTTATCCCTTCAAGATTACCTAGAATTATGGCATCGCTGGGCTCACCAAACGGTGTGGTCAGCTTCACCTCCTTCACTTCGGTCAGCCCCTCCACCTTATAAAGGCCAGTTCCGCCAATAATTCCTA
>JAGMBH010000080.1 GCA_023129815.1 Dehalococcoidia bacterium | reverse complement strand
ACATACTGGGCCAGGTACCCTTGCTGTTGCCGCCCTAGTGGAATAACACGACCTCAGATTATGTATCTATATGAGGGCAATGACTAAAGTTCCGGGGCCTACATATGTAGATGTAACACAGCCAAGCCTTGTAATAAGGATATGTTCTCTGGAGAGTATTGGCTCCAGACGCTCAGCGAGCATCTCTGCCTCATCAATTACTGTGGAATAGGCAATCGCTATCTCTTTTACACCTGGAAAGCTTTCTGCCCACCGCCTTAAGCGATTTAAGGCCATTGTGCGACCAATAAGCAACATAGGAGAACGTATTTTACCGCCATCGTAGACCTCACCCAACAGCTTAATACCCAGTGCCATGCTTATTTTCCCCAAGAGAATTAGCCCCCTCGTTAGCCGAAAGCGCTTTCCCTTAAAAAGATAAGCAAAATTATCAACCTTCCCAAACATGCGACTCCGTGACACAGTTTGATGTATTATGTCAAGAATCTGGTCTAAGTTCTTCCCTTCCTGGGCTGCCCTGGCAGCGGCTATGACTATCAGCCCCAAGCCTACGGAGACCGAGTTCGAATCTACTACTTCCACGCGGCACTTACCCCCTATGTAACTCTGGGCTAACTTTGCCACATCATGTGTGCCGCTATAGCCAGGGGAGAGATGGATAGAAATGATTTCATCAGTTTCGGCGGCCAGATTGTTATATACTGTGACAAAATCGCCCGGCGATGGCACAGAGGTTTTGGGGGATTCCCCCCCATGAACTAGCTCGTGGTAAACCCTGTCAGGTTTAAGGTCTACGCCATCGCGATAAGTCTCGGCACCTATTTGGATATATAGTGGCACTATAGTAATGGAGAGTTGGCGTGCTATCTCAAGAGGAATGTCACAAGTACTATCAGTCACTACTTTAACCATTATTGCTAATCCTCCTAGTTCAAAGTGAAAGCTACTGGCTTTCTCCGTTATTATATCATTGAGGAAGCTGCGGCAATCTCGGCTAAGCAGAAAAACAATGAGCTATGATCTAGTTCAGATAGATGGGTGACACCTTAGGCAATTCTTTATGTCATTGCGCGCCGAAGGCGTGGCAATCTTCAGGCGAAATCCCCCCTCCCTCTAGCTCCCTCCCACTAGGGGAGGGAGCATCAGTATAGATTGCTTTGGATAGCAGAGGCTGTTTAAAAATGTAGTTGCCCAATTTATTGGGCGGCTGTGCCTGATAAATCAAGCAACTACAAAAATTTTGGGGTGAAACACGTCCGAGATGGCTGAAATTGAACGGGGAATCAAAATTAAACAACCTGATAGTAACAAAGGAGGTGATGTGTCACTAATCATGTGGACGAGTACAAGCTATTGATGATACTTATTCCGACGGATTAGAATGTGTTTCAATTCAGCCAATCATTAGCTAGGCATACTCCTACAGGAACCAATATGGAAAGAGAAGCTGTTAGCAAAAGGAAGCTATACAACCTACTGGCTAAACTCAAAACCAGCCCTGGGGATTATATAACCCTATATGTGAAACCTTTTTCCTTTCCAAATTATATAAATGAACTATTGCTAGAATCTAAATATAGTATATGCGTTGATGAAATCAAAGAGTCAGTTAACACTAAAGCCGTTATCCAAGAAGCTGGGAGGTATAAAACGGGAGCAGCTATATTTTGGCAGGAAATTGGAAACAAGCACATAGTGCTGCCTCCATTCCCTATCAGAGAAAATAAAGTTTTGCTTGGCGAGCTTGATACTTCGCTTCTACAGGAAACACTGGGGAGAAAATATACTATAGGAGTCATATTGGTAACCTGGGGTTCATACGCTCTAGGAATTTTCCACGGCGCTGACTTGATAGAATCAAAAGTGGGTACCGGGTACATCCATAAGGAACATAAGAAAGGCGGCAGAAGCCAAAAAAGATTTGCCCGGAGAACTGAAGAGCAGAAAAAGGACTTCCTGAGAAAAGTTAGTAATAGAATTGAGGAAAGATTTAAAAATCACACCCTGGACTATATTTTCTTTGGGGGGAACAGATTAATTAGCAAACCATTGTTGACAGAGTGCAGATATCTTGAATTGGAGAGTGGCAAAATTTCGGCAAGAATTTTGAATGTAAGGTATGCAAATAAGGAAGCCTTAGGCCACAGCCTGGATGAAATAACAAAATCGCTCACCTTTACTTACTGAAGGCGTACAAAAATATACGGCTTAGCAAATGCCACACTTACCAGAAGCCAAATTCCCAGGCTTCTTTCTAACCCCTGGATTTCGAGCGCCTAGAGGGAGCCAAGATATCAAAGCTAACTCCCTCCAGACGCTCAGCAAATGGCTACGAGTATTTAGGCTTTACCTATTCTGAATACCTTCGTCCCACAGCTCGGACAGAAACCCTGCACTGCTGGTCTGCGGTTCTTAAGGATAATCTGTCTGGGGTTTCTTATTTCGACTTTCCTCCTGCACTTCATGCAATACGCTGTTGCCATAATGCCCTCCTTTTTCTAAAATTATTTCTACTAATATAATTACTGCAAGATTGAGCTCTTGTCAATACCCTAGGCCCTGTTTTTTAAACAAAATTACCCTGACCACTCCTAAAGTGAATAAACCAAAAACCAGAAGAGCCTTTCTGCCCTCAGGCATAGGATTCCAGAAGCTTCGCCAAAAGGACTCCATTACCTCGCCCAGTTCAATGTCAGGAATCTGGAAGAACCTCTCACCCGTTTCAGGATCCCGTTGGTAAAACTTGACTTTAGGATTCTCAATGGAGGTCTCCATTTTCCCCTCATAATCCACCCACATATGTATAGGAGAACAGTTAAAGTAGTAAGGGATGTTCTTTGCCTCAAAGATGGATGCTAGAACTAAAGCTCGGGCTTTGCAATCCCCCTTTTCTTTCTCCAATACCACTTTGGTGGCGGGGAAATACCACGGCATGCCATGAACTTCCCAGTCATAGTTATAAGTTATTCTCGCCTGAACTGTCTTTTCTATCGCTGCAGGATCGAAGGAAAGGCCCTCCAGCATGGGTTCAACAGCACCAGGGTCAACATCTGGGCTAAAAATCCTGTGAACGCTAATAATCAAGTTTAAGGGATTGGGATATAACACAAACAATATCCAAAGTCCCAGTAATAAGGGAAAATACCGGTGAAAAACTTTTCCAGTAAAAATCCACCACTTCACTTTAATGCTATCTGGCATTCCTTTTCGCCAATCTCGTCTCTCCCCTGAGTGCCCTTTAATATGCACTTGCAGCACTGCTTTAAGCAGTTATGATAAACTCAAAGCCAGTCGGCTAACTCATAATCAATAATCTCATCAACCAAGAACCTTGTAACGAGAGCGATATTTCTAAAGGTATCAGTGTTAAGCAATGAAAACCTTTCATAAATTATCTTTTGAATCTTCGACTGGTAGGTGGGAGTTATATAAGCCAGCTTTTTCCCGATGTAATCTTTAATCTCATCTCCAAACTGCTCATCTCGAATTAAAGGCACAGCACAGCTAACATCCCTGATAATTGAAGCTAGATAAAGGATCTTTCCCAATCTATTTCGTAGTGCTACCTCCCAAGCTAGAACCTCCTCAACACTCGGGTCAAGGATATACTTAGCATAAGCCACCTGATCCACAACAAAGTTCTTACCATATAATAACCTGGTAACTCCATATTCCTTGGCAACCATTCCAATATTATAGAGAAGAGCATTTATGCAATCTTGGGAAAGATTGTATTGCTTCGCCACCCTTATCAAGTCTTTAGGAACCTTGATAAGGTAGTATTCTAAAGAGCCATGTAAAACGGAATGCGCCGCCTGGCGTCTAATTCCAGCTAAAGCGACAAGCTGAGGTATTTCCAGAAACTTATCCACATAAACAATGATTGTCGATTTTCCATGCAAAGCATCATGGGTAGCAAAAAATGTTTCCTTGACAGATTTTTCAACTATGTGGAGGTCAACTGAATCAGCCATTGGCTCGCCTATGATTCTATAGCACCCATCTAAAGCGCTCACGATTTTATCCACAATAGATTGCGCTACTTCTCCGCTCTTTGTTACCGAGAGCTTTGTCACCAGCGTTTTGTCACCTTAAATGCCACCCAGCCACAAACGCCCCAAAACCAAAATTAGCCCGCTGCCAAATCCCCAGCGTGTATGAGTAACTAGCTTGCCAACAGAACAAAAATTTCACCTAACACTTGCCTCTCCTAAGCTTCTCTCCTCTTATCCTCTGTAAAGTTCCCTCGCTAATGCCAAAGTGGTGGGCTATTTCGTGGCGCACTACTTCCTGTACTTTCATTTCAATTTCCTTATCAAAGCGACACAGCGCCTCTATAGGCTTCTGGAAGATGGTTATCTTGTCTGGCAGAACCATTCCATACCCTCTACCTCGTTTGGTTTGGGGTACACCTTGATAAAGGCCTAGCAGCTGGGTGGGGTGTTTGAGTTTAACCTGCCTTAGTTGCCTCGATGTTGGCCAGTCCTCTACAACCACATCAACATTTTCCAGTTTGCTTTGAAACTCTGGGGGCAAATCCTCAATTGCTCTGGCCACAAGAGACTCAAATCTCTCCTCTGGCATATCTCTAAATCCACTCACCAGCATTATTCTACCACGTATCTTGCTTTTTCCCTTTATCAACCAGATTTTCTTGACGAGAGATAATAAATAGGATAGGCTATTTGCTCAAAGCTAGGAGGAAAAAACAAATTGTGGTGTCGCGGCATCAGAGGTGCTATCACAGTTACGGCAAATAATAAAGCGAGCATTATAGCTGCCAGCAAGGAGCTGCTTGAGGAAATGGTACAGGCTAATGGAA
>JAGMBH010000008.1 GCA_023129815.1 Dehalococcoidia bacterium | reverse complement strand
TGGAGGAGATAGGAAACAGAAAGGCCTTGGTTTTCATCCAGGATTATCATTTTGCTCTACTACCGCGTTTGATAAAAGAAGCTAGGCCGGAGACTACAGTAGCACAGTTTTGGCATATTCCTTGGCCTAGACAGCAAGTTTTTAGTACCTGCCCCTGGCAAAGGGAGATATTGGATGGCCTTTTAGGGAATGACCTTTTAGGCTTTCACACAGTACGCCACTGCCGTAACTTTCTTACCACAGTAAACAGAGTCACCAAAGCCAAGGTTAACTATGAAAAGGCAGAGGTGATCTTGGATGAAAAGCAAACGCTGGTACGCCACTTCCCTATAAGTGTAGATTTTGAACAACTCTCCCAAGATGCCCAGAAGGGCAAAGTTAAACGAGAAGTAAAACGGTTGAAGCATAGCCTAGCATTGGAAGGGAAATCTATAGCCATTAGTATAGACAGGTTGGATTATACTAAAGGAATTCCTCAAAGGCTGATGGCTATAGAGCGTTTTCTAGACAACTGGCCAGAGTATAAGGGGAAAACGGTCTTTATAGAAGCGCAGGTGCCCAGCCGTACACAAATCTCAAGCTACAGAAAACTAGGAGAGGATGTAGATGCACTGGTAGGCAAGATAAACCAGAAACATGCTTTAGGGGATTGGAAGCCAATAATCACTCTACCTGGACCTTCGCCCCCTAATACATTGGCAGCTCTAAGATGCATGGCAGATTTATGCATAGTGAGTTCGCTACATGATGGGATGAACTTAGTGGCCAAGGAGTTCGTTGCCAGCCAGAGTGATAACGATGGCATTTTAATATTAAGCTCATCCACTGGAGCTGCCAGGGAGCTTGACGACGCTTTATTAATAAATCCTCTCGCCATTGACCAATTTGCTGCATCAATTAAGGAAGCTATGGATATGCCTAAATCAGAAAAGCGTAGACGGATGAAAAGAAAAAGAGGCATAGTTAGGAAGAGCAATATCTATAAATGGGCTGCCGATATTTTCTCGGAATTAGCAAATTTATCGTAGCTACAAGCATGGCATGAAACATCTCCACTCTTGTTGGAATGCTGTTGCTCTCAGAATCAGGGAAGCAGGGCATATATTACTGCTGATTGATTATGATGGTACATTAACTCCCATCGTAGAAAGGCCTGAATTAGCCCACTTATCACCAGAGATGAAAGAGTGCTTGCAAGGTCTGGCTAAAAATCCCCGCCTGACTTTAGGAATAATAAGTGGCAGAACCATAGAAGATCTGCAACAAAGAGTAGGTATCAACGACATTATCTATGCTGCGAACCATGGTTTGGAGATAGAAGGACCAAGTATTAGTTTTGTTAATCCGGCCGCTAAGCAGGCAATCCCTTTGCTACGTTCTTTATGTCAAGATATTAGTAAAGCTATAGCAGGCATTAAAGGAGCTAGAATAGATAATAAAGGGCTAACATTAAGCCTGCACTATCGACTGGTAGATGAAGCACAGCTAGATGAATTGAACAAGATTTTCACTGAAATCGTTAACCCTTCTCTTGCCTTAGGTCAGATAAGAATCACTCCAAGCAAAAAGGCATACGATATAAGACCGGCAGCAGATTGGGATAAAGGTAAAGCAGTAGAGTTCATCGCTCAAAAACTTACTGGTGAGGATAAACCGTTGATGCTATTCCTTGGCGATGATGTAACCGATTACGATGGTTTTCGCACGGTAGATATGAATGGCGGGATTTCAATTTATATAGGCGAAGGGACTACTAAGCCTCCAGCCCAATATTCTCTGTATTCACCGAAAGAGGTGTATCAATTCCTTAAGATGTTAAGTGGGACTTTTAGCTCTCAATAACTTCCTTCGTGCTGGGCACCCTGCCTGAAATTCGCTCATCAATGCGCGTGGCTGAATCCAGAGCTCGAGCCTCTTTCACACTTTAATGCCTTCGTTTTTGATGTAGTAATGGAGAGGCCATTCCACATCTCCAAGCGCTTCTTCAGAAAGCGGGTAAATTGAGATGAGCTGTCCATATTCCAGCGATAAGGGGTAAATGGCATCATGTATTTTGCTGATTTCTTCTGCCTTATCCACACTGCCCTTCAAAACAACAGCAATATCTATATCGGAGTCCTCATTTGCCTTGCCATTAGCAAAAGAGCCGTAAAGAATCACGGCTGCCAGCCTTTTACCATAAATCTTTCTTAGACATGCTTTTACCCCAAAAAACAAAGGCTCGATTTCTTTAATATTTTTGGGCTTTCTCTGAGCTATTCTGGCACTCTTCATAATACTTATCTAAACACTTATTATATGGCTCA
Source organism: Dehalococcoidia bacterium (assembly GCA_023129815.1). Classification (GTDB taxonomy): domain Bacteria; phylum Chloroflexota; class Dehalococcoidia; order GIF9; family AB-539-J10; genus 20-14-all-45-10. Next base: position 7,206 of record JAGMBH010000008.1, on the reverse strand, counting down.
TCGGTATAGCGTCTCAGTTCTTCCTAGCATTCTTTTTCCTTTAAAATTTCATCTCATAGGGCAATCTTCACCCTAAATTTGGAATAATTATTCCCCTCCTTCTAATTTTCATGACCGGGAACTCTACCTGAAACTCAACCTCATTATACCAGAAAACCCAAATTTGACTCCCTTTATTTCAATAAAGCCCGAGTTCAGGGCTATTTCATACCTGGTAGGATCCGGAGATAGTAAAAACGCTCCCGGAGCAGGGGAAAATCCGAACTTTTGTCGATGTATGGTTTATAGTCAGACTGAATGTAGGAAGTAAAAACCCTATGCCTGGCAATCCTTCTACAGTCTTTTATATCTGGCCGGTATGGGCTTAACCTTCGAATCATGTTCAAGAAGTACTTGGACTAAAAGAGCGGCCTCATATAAGTTCTCTGCCAAATACTCGGATTCAATTGATAGTGCACCTTCTTCTCTCCCTGCTTTGCCCGTTCTAAGGAGGATAGTTACGCACCCTACCCTCTCACCCACCGCTATGTCAGAGGTTTTATCACCTATAAGGTAACTTCTGGATAGGTCTAGTTGGAACTCCTTGGCTGCTTCTAGTAACATCCCCGGCGAAGGCTTTGAGCAAGCACAAGCGGAAACCCCGGATGCCAGGTGCTTAGCTTCGAGATGGGGACAGAAGTAAAATGCGTCTATGTGTGCCCCGGCGTGCTCAATCTTAGTCCGAAGCTCTGTATTGAATTGCGACATTTGCTCCACCGTGAAAATATTGAGTGCTATTCCCGCTTGGTTGGACACTACGATAATATGGAGGGGAAGCGCCGACAAAACCCTCAGTCCTTCAACAGCTTTGGGAATAAATTCAAGCGACTCTACCCTATGAGGAAAATGCGTGTCAACGTTGATTGTTCCATCTCGGTCCAAAAACACCGCACGTTCATATCGTGGATTAGGCTTTGGCGGCCAATCTCTCATAGGTCTATTCTCTCCAGAAGTGTTTGGTTATCCATGCATCTGCACCAACATAAACTAGGCTAGCGGTAAGGAGGACTAGCCATCCGAGCTGACTGCACTCCGCCAGCCAAAGGTAAAGAAGTGATAGAGCGCATACCACCCACAGGGCTACCAAGAAGAACCGCCGACGAATGCCTGGCACTTCTCGCTTTTCCTTTTTGTCGCAATCTTCCCAATAATAGTAAGTTTCCCATTCCTTCTTTAAAGGAGTCCCATACAAACACGCTAGTTCTGGTTCGATCTCCTCACGAAGGTATTTTGCCAGAATATGATGAACCCGATAACTGTAGAGAATCAAGACCGTGAAGTAGATAGACACCAAAGGAGCAGCGATAAGGACAGTACGAAGACCAGTCGTAGAAAAAGAGACTGCGAGTAACGCAGCTAAAGCAAGACTTAGCTGGATTGAGTATTTGTCCCGCTGCTCGATACGCCTTTTCACCTCGTCACGCACATCCTGTCGTAACGTTTCAAAATGGGCCGTTGCTCTCTCTTCCATTCGGGTCTCCTCCTTGGCATATTATAACATTTGTCCCGTTAGCTATAAAGACAACTTGCCCTTTCCGCTGTATGAAGCTAAGTTCGGGGCACTTTGAACCTATCAGGTTCGGAAAAGGCAAATTTGCTCCCCGCGTGGGGGGGGAAATCCGAACCAATTATTCGACTTGCTGCTCTTGATTCCTGCTTATTAGTCCGACTTTCCCCCGAGTAGATTCATGAGCTCTCTAACGTCTTCCATTCTGCAATCGCGGATTGCTAGACTATTGTTGATTTGCTCCCCTGACGCCTCTGGATCTAGCCATTCTCTTAACGTGGAAGTTCTCTTAATCCATTGCTGGACAACCTGACGCGGCGTATAGCTGAGTGCCACCACCTCATTTTCCAGATCAAACCCAAGTTCATATAAGTCCTTATGAAAAATGCGTGTATCCACTCTGGTATTCTTCTCCTCGCGGAGTTTTTCACGACAAGTGACAGTAGCGGAGGCTATATACCCACGTTCAACATATGCATCGCTTGCCTTTAGAAATAATTCAGCTATATCTGCAACATATCTAGCCTGCTCAAAGTCTTTTGGTTTTGCGTATTCGTGTTCCAACAGGTTTCGTTTTAATACTATGTAATCCATCAGCATACGTGGAGCTGACAAACCAAATGTCTTAACGACTTGCAACTTGTAAGATAACCCCCAGCGATACCGAGAGGAGAAACACCTAAAGTTTGATAGCGTTAGGATCTCATCGACTCGGCATTCTATTGCTCTTTTGGCGTTACTTAGTGCGTTTACTACTCCCCTTTCTGATTTCTCCTCCAAGTCTTGCCTTGCAAAAGAAAGAAATTCCCAGGGGGCTATGTCATAAAGGTTAGCCTTCTGCCACCTCACCGAGCAGTCAGAATTCTCTTTGTTCAGTATAGCAATAACATTCTTTAGGCTAAGACGATATTCGTTAGCCACCTTGGCCTCCTCGTCTCACCAGAGCGCCGCTGTCCCATAGTAGAATCCAAAATAATTATTAAACTTGCTTTCTTTTAGCCCTCAATAACTTCTTTAGTACTAGGCACTCTGCCCAAAATTCGCTCGTCAATGCGGGTGGCTGAGTCCAGAGCTCGCCCTAAGGCTTTGAATAAGGCTTCAGCCTTGTGATGATCATTTATGCCGCTAATCACCTTGGCATGAAGGTTAATTTTAGCTTCGGAGGCAAAGGAAACAAGAAAATGGCGGATTAAATCAGCATCCAAGTCACCTATGTTAGCCTCGCTGAAGGATGCTTCTGTCACATTGTAAGTTCTCCCCCCTACATCCACTGCTACTGCTGCCAGTGCTTCATCCATAGGCACGATAGCATATGACATGCCCAATCTCTTATGAATTCAAGCTAAAATCATAGTAAACAGAGGCTTGTAAATAATTTACATTCTACCATGCCTCAGTATTGAAATAAGCAACCAAAAGCCCATTATGCCAGCCCCAAGAAAACCAATTATTCCAATGATAGGTATCTCATTCCACTTAGGTGGGATTCCTGACAGAACGATAAGAGAAGAGCCTATAACCAAAGAAGCTAAAACAATCGCGAATGCAATACGATTGCTGATTTGGTCGCCTTTCCTGAGCGAGGGCTCCAGCCCTTTGTGCTCAAACTCTATCTTGAATTGTCCAACCTTGATTTGCTCAATTATATCCCTTATTTCTGAGGGAAGGTCACGAAGCAAAAGACTAAATTCCGTAGCTGCTAAATATGTATCCTTTGCCAATCTGCGAGGACTTAGACGAGCTTTTAATAATTTTTTGGCAAACGGCTCCATATGTTTCACCATATTAAAATCCGGGTCCAATACCCTACCTACACCCTCAATGCTCACCAAGGCTTTTACTAGTAAGTAAAGATTAGGTGGCATTTTCAGTTTATAAGCAACAAACAACTTAATCACTTCGTTCAACAATTGGCCCATATTTATGTCTTTTAGTGGTAAATAAGAATACTGGTCTACCAATTCACCTACTTGATATTCCAGTTGGTCAATGTTCTCAATACGCCTGCTGTTTGATAATTGTAGGAAAGTTTTTGTTATTCTTTTTGCGTCTCTGTTGACTATTCCAACGATAATACTGCTGAGATATTCTCGCTGCTTAGGTAACGGCCTCCCCATCATACCGAAATCAATAAAGCAGATAATATTGTTATCCAACACCATAATATTGCCGGCGTGAGGGTCAGCGTGAAAAAAACCATGTTCAAACACCTGCTTAAGAACAAGATCAGTCCCCCAACTTGCAATAGTTTTAGGGTCATTCCTCGATTTTAACAAAGCATCAAGATTAGAGACTTTGATGCCATCAATAAACTCCATTGTGAGAATTTTTCTTGTAGTATAGTTTCTATAAACTTTTGGCACATGGATAGTCTGAACTCTCCGAAAATTGTTGCCAAAACGTTCAATGTGTGTGGCCTCAATAGTGAAGTCTATTTCCTTTCTGATACTGCGCTCAAATTCGTTAACTATGCCCGCAGGATTCAATATATCCATCCCCTGCAGGTGTTTTTCCATCAGTGTAGCAAGATGAAGCATTATTTCTAGGTCAACTTCGATAATCTGTTCTATCCTTGGACGTTGAACTTTGACGGCGACTTTTTCTCCGCCCTGGAGTACGGCTTCATGGACTTGTGCTATTGAGGCTGAAGCAATAGGAGTATCCGTGAATTCATAGAAAAGGTCGGATATAGGTTTACCAAGTTCCTGTTCAACTAATCGCTCCGCTTCTTCTCCCGAAAAAGGAGGCACAGAATCCTGAAGTTTCTCAAGCTCAACAATAAGTTCATGAGGCAATAGATCAGGTCTGCTACTCATTATCTGGCCAGCTTTTATAAAAGTCGGGCCAAGTTCCTCCAGCGCCATTCTCATCCGTTCCCAGCGGGAAAGAGATGCAATCTCCTTACCTCCTCTCCTTAGGAGGACTTTCTTACCAAGATCAACGTATTTCTCTAAATGAGTCCTGGTTATCAGATCTCCAAAACCGTACTTAACCAATACAACAATTATTTCTCTGTAACGGTTAATGTGACGATATGAATGAGTTATCACCCGAACTCTACGAATCATTCTTTTGCCATACGATAGCGTTTAATGGGGAAAGTATACCATGTGAAGAGAACCGCTTCATGCATTAGAAAGAGAAAGGGGCAGAAGTTAAGCGAACAAGTGACTGAACTTCATACAAGAGTGGCAAACTGAAAGGTATGCTCACTGAGGTGCAGGCAACAAATCGCCTTCTGTAAATGATTATTAAATGATGCGCCGCCAAAGCCAACACCGACTAGAGAAGGTAAGTAGAAAGACTGGCAAATCTCTAAACTGGTTATACTACAGGAAGGCTAAAAACTTCCCCAAGCCTGCAGCACTGTAAGAAGACTTCTGGACCGCGGGAACCAGACCATTCGCAGTATATTTATTGTCAGGAACTGCTACCCCTCTTTTCCCTCAACTTTTCCAGTTCTTCTACACGACTTTCGAGTTTTTGCAAATCCTGACGTGACGGAATGTCCAGTTTCCCTAAAGCGCTCTTCACAACTTTATCAATTCGAGTTTCCAGATTTCGTTTGGCCTCCTCCGATTGTTTTAGTAGGTCCTGAGCTACCCTTCTGCTTTCTTCCTCAGTGAGGTTGCTCTCTGCGCTAATTTTTTTCGCCATCTCCTCAATCTTATCCTTTGTCATGTAGGCAAGGCCAATCCCTGTTAAAACCGTTTTTCTCAATAAATCTACCATAGCATCTCCTCCTTTGATTTTCATAACCCCTTTCTTAGTCTATCAAACATCATTATAGCAAGAATATTTCAGATTGCAAAGAACAGCCTCTAAATGAGAATCCCTATTCTCTCCTGCTTACAAACATCTTGGCATCATATGGACGCATGTCTTCCCAGAAGAGCTAGGTGTCCGCTGATTAAACCCCCTCCTCTAGCTCTCGATAATTTCTTTGGTGCTGGGGACTCTGCCTAAGATTCGCTCATCAATGCGGGTGGCTGAATCTAAGGCTCGCCCTAGAGCCTTAAATAAAGCTTCAGCTTTGTGATGGTCGTTGATGCCGGTAAGCACTTTGGCATGAAGGTTAATTCTAGCCTCGGAGGCAAAGGAAACAAGGAAATGACGGATTAAATCAGCATCCAAGTCACCTATGTTAGCCTCGCTGAAGGATGCTTCTGTCACATTGTAAGTTCTCCCCCCTACATCCACTGCTACTGCTGCCAGAGCTTCATCCATGGGTACGATAGCATGTGCCATTCGGGTAATGCCTCGCTTTTCTCCTATTGCTTGATTCAAGGCTTTACCCAGCGCAATAGCTACATCCTCGACTACATGGTGCTGGTCGGCACCTGTGGCTGAGAGTTTTATGTCAAATACTCCATGCTGAGCTAGCTGAGCTAGAAGGTGGTCAAACATCCTTATACCCGTAGTAATCTTGAACTGCCCACTGCCATCAACATTCAGCTCCGCCCTGACATTTGTTTCCGCAGTTTCACGAGTTACTGTCGCTTTCCTTTCAGGCATGGTTCAATTCCTCCTTTAGAGATTGCTTCGTCGCTTTGCTCCTCGCAATGACAAAGAGGGTAAGCGCACAATGACAAGAAGACATATTGCTACCTTAACACATTCCTTTTAATGCCTCAATTAAGGCATCGGTGTCCTCAGGTTTACCCACGCTTATTCGCAGATAACTACTTAATCGTGGGCTATCAAAATAGCGGACAAAGATGCCTCTTTTTTGCAACAAACGCCAAATCTCTTTAGCCAGAGATTCTTCGCTGCGCTCAGAATGACAGTGTAAGGAGCAGAGGATAAAATTAGCACTGGAAGGATAGGGTTTTAGCCATTCTAGCTCTTTTAGTTTATTAAAAAGCCGTTCCCGTTCAGCAACTATTTTTGCTACATTGCCACGAAGATACTCTATATCTGACAGAGAAGCTAAGGCGGCTGCCTGTGCTGCGACATTAACATTATATGGTTGCTTAATCTTCATAAGGTAGCTGGCGATTTCAGTAGGGAAGATGCCATAGCCTATTCTTAAACCGGCTAGACCGGCCCATTTGCTGAATGTACGCAGCACTATCAAGTTGGAATAGTTGGGCACTAAATTAGCCATAGTGACATTACCAAACTCAAAGTAAGCTTCATCCACCATCACAATTTTCCCAGTGTTGACAAGTTCCATTATCTCCTGCTCAGTAACAGTGTTGCCCGTAGGATTATTAGGTGAAGCGACAGAGATAACTTTAGTCTTTTCATCCAATATTCTCTTAATGCCAGCTAAATCGATAGCAAAATCTTCACCTCTAGGTACATCAACCACTTTACCACCACACACCTCAGTACTAAAGGGATACATACCAAATGTTGGCGGACAATTGATAACCTTATCTTCAGGTTTAAGGAAAAGCCTCAGAACAAGATCAATTAGTTCATCACTACCGCTGCCACAAACAATGTGCTCGCGATTTGAGCCGGTATATTTCTCTAAGGCTTGTCTAAGCCTTCTTTGTTCCGGGTCGGGGTAGATATAATAGTAAGGGTAGTTAGCTAAAGCTTGATAGACTTTAGGGGAGCAACCGTAAGGGTTCTCATTGCCATCGAGTTTAATTATCCTTTCTACAGATAATTCAGCCCGCTGGCTCAAAATATCCATTGGCTCAATAGGA
>JAGMBH010000079.1 GCA_023129815.1 Dehalococcoidia bacterium | reverse complement strand
TTTTTAAACGGCCTCTGCTATCCAAGGCAATCTATACTGATGCTCCCTCCCCTGATGGGAGGGAGCTAGAGGGAGGGAGGATTTTGCCTGAAGATTGCCACGCCTTCGGCGCGCAATGACATAAAGAACTGCCTAAGGTGTCCACCATCTATCTGAACGAGATCATTAAGAGAGCTGACAAAAAGATATACTATTGTCGTTGACAGACCATATTTAAAGTGGTACATTTCCATTGCTTAGCAGTCACAGAAGGAGAGTGCTAAATGGCGCTGGGAGAAAGAAAAGAGGCGATTCTGAAGATAATAGTTAATGAGTATATTGCTGGAGCAATGCCCATAGCTTCAAAGGATATTGCTTATAATTATAACTTGAAAGTAAGCCCAGCCACTGTGCGAAATGATGTAGCATACTTAGAGGAACAGGAATATGTCATACGTCCTCACCCCTCGGCTGGCACTATACCCGCAGACAAAGCTTACCGCTATTATGTAGAAACGATAAGCCGAGATGCCAAGCTTCCTCCAATAGAGCAAGATCTGCTTTACGAGCTACTCCGAGAAGCAAAGGAGGAGATCGAGCAATGGCTAAAACTGGCCGCGGTGCTTTTGGCACGTTTCGTTCGCAATGTAGCTGTGATAACCTTACCTAAAGCACCCCGATGTCGCTTTAAGCACCTAGATTTAATAGCCTTACAAGATCTTGTAGCTTTGCTAATTTTGGTTCTATATGAGGCAAGGGTCAGGCAAAAAATTCTGTCTTTCAATAAAAGGATTACCCAAGATGACTTAACAATGTTAACTGGCAAGCTCAACTCAGTTTATGCCGGGATGTCTAGTAGTGAAATATTGGCGAAGAAAACAGAACTCTCTCCTGAGGAAAGGCAAGTAACTGCGTGTGTAGTGGATATGATGACTGCTGAAGATAAGCTGGAACATGGTAAGCCCTTCCTCGAGGGATTACATTTAATGCTAAGTCAGCCTGAGTTCGCCAAGAATCCTAGGATGGTTAGCTTATTAGAATTACTAGAAGAAGGAGCTTGGCTGGAAAATATACCTCGCCCAGAGCTCGATAAAAGAGAGCTAAGGATAATCATTGGCAAGGAAAATCCAGATGAAGCACTGCAAGACTTGAGCTTGATAATCGCTGAATATGGAATTCCTGATAAGGCACGGGGCATTGTTGGTGTGGTTGGCCCAAAGCGAATGGACTATGCTAGAGCAATCTCTTCGGTTAACTGCCTTTCATCATTGCTAACTGAATCAGTAGCGGAGTATATCTAGAGGAGGTTTAACGTTGGCAGAAAGGGAGAAGTCGTCCAACAATAAGCCAACCGAAACGGGAGTTGAGCAAGTAGCGGATATAGAAGCGCTGAAGCAAGCTTTAACAGAGGAAAGGGAGAGGTCAGAGAAGTATTTAGCTAACTGGCAAAGGACTCAAGCAGATTTTATTAACTATAAGAAACGTGCTGAGCAGGAAAAAATAGAGACGATCGAATTTGCCAATAGCACCCTCATCCTAAACTTGCTAACTATAATAGACGATTTTGAAAGGGCTTTTGACTCATTGCCAGCTCAGCTTACCGGATTCAGTTGGATTGATGGCATCAAGCTCATCTATAATAAGCTTAAGGCGACCCTAGAAGCACAAGGGTTAGCTGAAATTAAGGCTAAGGGAGAGCCATTCGATCCCTATCTCCATGAAGCAGTAATGCGACAGGAAGGAGAAGAAGGAATAGTCATTGAAGAAATCCAGAAGGGTTATAAGTTGAAGAACAAAGTAATTCGCCCTAGTATGGTAATAGTAGGTAGAGGAGAGGAGCAGACAAGCCAAAAGGAGGAATAGATATGGGTAGAGCAGTAGGCATTGATTTAGGCACAACATTGAGCGCAGTAGCGGTTATGGAGGGAGGCGAGCCTAAAATCATCCCTAGCGCTGAAGGTGGGAATCTTGTTCCTTCAGTAGTGGCGATAAGCAAAACAGGAGAGAGATTGATAGGAGAAATAGCTAAGCGTCAAGCAGTGATCAACCCCGAGAATACTCTCTTTAGCATGAAACGCCTTATTGGGCGCAAGTTCAAGGATTCCACAGTCCAGTATGATATAAAGCGCTTGCCTTATAAGCTTACTGAGGCTCCCAACGGCGATTGCCGAGTGGTAATGGGGGGCAAGGAGTATAGTCCTCAGGAAATCTCAGCTATGATACTGCAGAAGTTGAAGACCGATGCCGAGGCTTATCTCGGAGAAAAGGTTGCCGATGCTGTGATCACTGTGCCAGCTCATTTTAATGATAGCCAGAGACAGGCAACTAAAACTGCTGGTGAAATAGCTGGACTTAACGTTCTGCGTATTATCAATGAGCCTACAGCCTCATCTCTAGCCTACGGAATGGACAAGAAAAAGGATGAAACTATTGCTGTCTATGACCTTGGTGGCGGCACCTTCGATATCTCCATCCTTGATATAGGCGAGGGCACATTCCAAGTTAAATCAACTAATGGTGATACCCACCTTGGTGGCGATGACATTGACCAAAGGATTATGGATTGGGTATGTGACGAATTTAAGAAAGAGCAAGGCATTGACTTAAGGCAAGACAGGATGGCATTACAGCGGCTAAAGGATGCTGCCGAAAAGGCAAAGAAGGAGCTATCCACAGTGGCTCAAACAGAGATAAGCCTTCCTTTCATCACCGCCGACACCACTGGCCCAAAGCACCTTAGCATGATGTTAACTCGCGCTAAGTTGGAGCAATTATCAGATGACCTGATAGAGCGGAGCATTGGACCCTGCCGCCAAGCCTTAACCGATGCCAAGCTCACAGCAGCTCAAATCAATGAGGTCATTCTAGTCGGGGGTCAGACAAGGATGCCCAAGGTTCAGGAAAGTTTAAGGCAATTCTTTGGCAGAGAGCCCGTCAAGGGAATCAATCCTGATGAGGCAGTAGCTTTAGGCGCTGCTATTCAGGCTGGAGTGCTTAAGGGTGAAGTGACAGAGGTTCTCCTCCTTGATGTTACTCCGCTTACCTTAGGTATAGAGACCCTGGGAGGAGTAGCCACATCTCTTATTCCTCGCAACACCACTATTCCCACCTCCAAGAGCCAGATTTTCAGCACCGCTAGTGATAATCAGCCAAGCGTGGAAATACATGTTCTCCAAGGGGAGCGGCCCATGGCAGCAGACAACCGAACTTTGGGACGCTTCATACTCGATGGCATCTTGCCAGCACCACGGGGCCTACCTCAGGTTGAGGTGACCTTTGATATAGATGCCAACGGCATCCTCAATGTCAGCGCTCGCGATAAAGGCACAGGTAAAGAACAAAAAATTACCATTACTGCCTCTAGCGGGCTTAGCAAGGAAGAAGTAGAGAGGATGAAACGAGAAGCTGAAAGTTTCGCTGTCGAAGATGCCAAACACAAAGAAGAGGTGGAGATACGCAATTCTGCTGACAGTCTAGCTTATACCGCTGAGAAGACACTTCGTGATTATGGAGACAAGATACCAGCCGATGTAAAACAGGAAATAGAAAGCAAGATAGCAGCCTTGAAGTCAACGCTGCAAGGAAAAGATATAAATTCTATCCGTAATGCTATGCAAGAGCTATCACAAGCCATGCAGAAAGTTGGAGCCTCCATTTACCAGCAGCCAGGACAACCACCAAGTGGCGAGTCAGGCCCTAGTGGTAAGAAACCGGGCGAAGAAGACACAGTGGAAGGCGAGTTCCACGAAGTATGAAGGTGGGGAAGCACTAGGTATCATTCTCAGCTCCGTATAATACTTGACTAGTTTGCTTTGAAATTCAGCATAGGTTAAAATAGCTTCGGTTAGGCAAATAAAGGCAAGGTTAATGAAATGGTTAACTATAGTGAGTTCTATGAGCACTTAAAGAGGGAAAAAACCCAAATAGCAAAAAGACTGGAGCAGCTAAGAGCTCGCAGACAGCCACTGGGGGAGAGGCGAGAGGGTAGCCCTTTTGGCAAAAGAGAAGAGGAGGCGAGCGAGGCATCCGAGTTAGAGAAAAGATTAGCTCTAGAGAAAAAGCTAAGAGGCACACTTGCTGAAATAGAACACGCCTTAGAAAAATATGAAGCCGGCACTTACGGGCTATGTGACTCCTGTGGGCAGCCGATAGAACTAACTCGCCTTCAAGCATTGCCCCAGGCAAACTTATGCTTGAGCTGCAAGTCACGTCAGGCAAAGGATGCAAAAGGGGCAAGATAAGAAGCAAGCAGGATTATCTCTAATCGCTGCTGCTCTATTGATTGCCTTCGACCAGTGGAGCAAATCGTGGATTAGAGGTAATCTGACGCCTGGAGAATCACTACCTGAAGGCGGTTTTTTACGACTAACATATGTAACCAACACGGGGGCTGTTTTTGGATTGCTCGCCAACCAGACCGTCCTTATCATCGCTATCACAGTAGCTAGCTTAATTATCATCTTGCTGTTTCTCCGTTACCTATCCTCAGCTACTACTTTAAGCATTGTGGCTGCTGGCTTGATTTTCGGCGGCGCTATAGGTAACTTGATAGACCGCCTCTGCTTCGGTTATGTAACCGACTTTATCGATATCCGCTTATGGGGCGATTTCCACTGGCCAGCCTTCAACTTCGCAGATGCCGCCATAGTAATAGGCATCTTTACCCTTATTTATTCCCTGCATCGAACAGGGTTATTCAGGAAAGTCTATGGCCACACCGGCAAAATCAAAAACTGAGACACTCCAGCTTATCGCCCCTATTTCAGGCATCCGCTTGGACAAGTATGTAGCTGAGGCCCTCCCCAAATTTTCTCGGTCTTACATACAGAAGCTAATTGCACAAGGCCATATCCTGGTCAACGAGCAAAAAGCAAAGCCAAGCCAAAGGTTAAAAGACACCGACAAGATAACAATCAAACCCCCTCCGCTCATTTATCCTACAGCCGAGCCAATCCCCTTAGCCGTAATTTATGAAGATAAAGACATCCTGGTCATAGATAAACCCGCTGGATTAGTTGTTCATCCAGCTCCAGGGCATCCCAGCCATACTTTAGTCAATGCCATCCTAGCCCGCTGTCCCAGTTTAGCTACCAGTGAGGACTTAACACGCCCTGGCATAATCCACAGGCTGGATAAGGACACGTCAGGGCTTATAATCATCGCCAAAAATGACTACGCCCGACAATATCTAGTCAATCAGTTCAAAAGTCATGCCGTAACAAAGGGCTACCTCGTCCTGGTTAAAGGTAGGCTATCCCCTGAACAGGGGGTGATTGAAGCGCCTATCGGGCGAGATCCCCACAATCGGCAGCGGATGGCAATAACAGAGGCAGGAAAGGAGGCCAGCACACAATATGAGGTCAAAAAATACCTGAACGGCTACACTTTACTTGAAGTCACTCCCAGAACTGGGCGCACGCACCAAATCAGAGTGCACCTATCAGCTATCGGTTATCCCGTAGTTGGTGACCTCGTTTATGGGACAAAACGTAGGCACGAGGCTAAAGCCTTGTGCCTTAGGAGACAATTTATCCATGCCTACCGCCTTGGCTTTCGTCTGCCATCAACTAACAAATATCAGGAGTTTACCTGCCCCTTGCCAGCAGACTTGAAGCAAGCCTTGAAGCTCTTTGCTCATGATGCCCAAAAGGCTTGTGTAAAGATATAAGGATATGCTATATTCCAACACAAAATTAAATTAGAAAGGAATTAATAACTTGAAGTCTTTTGGCCAACTTACTAATGAACAAATACAAAGAGAGGATGACTTTTTATCCCGCCTAATGGGCCAAGCCGGGATGGAAGATTTAGCTTATTTTGAAGCTGACTTAGCTGAACGGCAAAAGCAGGTCCTGTTTGAGATAACTACCGAGATAGAAGATACTGAAAATGCTCTGAAACAAGCTGAGCAACTTATCCAGAGACTTAAAAAGCACCTAGAGCAGCTAAAAGGTTTGCAACGAGTCCTTTCTAAATAGCACTTTTAGGTTTCCCATCTTCTAGTGATACTACAATGGCTAAATATGCCATAATGTATAATTATGGAGTCCAAGTTACAACCTCAAGTCAGAGTCCGTTTTGCCCCTAGCCCCACGGGCCACCCGCATTTAGGTAATATTAGAACGGCCCTATTCAACTGGCTTTTTGCTCGCCATCATGGCGGCAAGTTCATCTTGCGTATCGAAGACACCGATATCGCCCGTAAAGTAGAAGGGGCAGTAGATGTCATACTGGATAGCTTAAGGTGGCTTGGGCTGGATTGGGACGAGGGTCCCTATTTTCAATCACAAAGATTATATTATTACCATGAAATCTCGAACAGTTTGCTTAAAGATGGTTATGCTTACCTATGTTATTGTTCTCCACAACGGCTAGAGGCGATGCGTCAAGAACAGATGAAACGAAAGCAACCACCAAAATATGATGGGCACTGCCGTTATTTAACACAGCAAGAAAAAACTCAACTAGAGGCAAGCGGCATTGTACCCGTAGTCCGTTTCAAAATGCCGCTCGAGGGAGAAACCACCTTCCACGATGTAATCCGGGGCCAACTGACTTTCCAAAATAGCACTCTAGACGATTTCATCCTGCTCAAGTCCGATGGTTATCCAACATATCATTTAGCCAATGTAGTGGATGACCACTTAATGGCTATTTCCCACATCCTTAGAGCTGATGAATGGCTTCCTAGTGTTCCTCGCCACGTGCTGCTTTATCAATCTTTAAACTGGGAACCTCCACAATTTGCCCATCTACCTATGATACTTGGTCCTGACAGATCCAAACTTTCCAAGCGACATGGTGCCACCACCGTCATCGAGTATAAAGAACAAGGTTATCTTCCTGAGGCGATGATTAACTTCCTAGCACTGCTAGGTTGGTCACTCGATGATAGAACTGAGTTGCTAAGCCGAGAGGAATTGATAAAGCATTTCTCTCTAGGAAGAATAAGTAAGACCGCGGCTATCTTTGATAAACGTAAGCTGGAATGGATGAACGGAGTTTACCTACGCCGACTAATCCCAGAGGAGTTTGCCCGGCAATCCACTCTATTTTTAGATCAGGATTTGCCCCCCCAGATAAAACGCCCCTTGGATAGGGATTACATCTGGCAAATCACACCTTTACTCCAAGAACGAGCTAAGACTTTAGCTGAGGTCCCTCAACTTGCCGACTTTTTCTTCCTTGATGAGTTGCCCTATGATACTAGCCTGCTATTAAGTGGTGGATTAGATGCTACTCAGGCTATTAAAATTGCTCTGCAAAGGCTGGAAGTAGTAAAAACATGGGATGCTGGCTCGCTTGAAGGCATTCTACGCTCCCTGGCTACAGAGTTAAACTTAACCACAGGAAAATTCTTCGGCTTATTGCGAGTGGCTATCACAGGGCGTACTGCAGCACCACCCTTATTTCAAACCATGGCGGTATTGGGCAAGGAGAAATGTCTCAAACGGCTTAGCACAGCTTTAGGAAAACTAGCCACCCCCACTATAATCAACTATTGACACAGGACAGATTTTTTAACTATATTTCATATGAAAAATTTATTTTAAAAGGAGGAGAGAAATGCCAAATATGATTGTCTGTTGCAAACAGGTGCCCGATCCAGAGGCACCGCCAGTGGTATTTAAGGTTGATTCAACTACTAACAAAATGACTTTGCCACCAGATGTAAAACCCGTGATTGGTCAATATGATGAGTTCGCTATGGAAGCTGCTCTGAGGATTAAAGACAAGGCAGGCGGCAAAATCACCATACTTAGCCTGGGTAATAAGCTAGTCCGTGATGTGATTAAAAAAACACTGGCTGTGGGCGGTGATGAACTCATCCTTCTGGAGGATGAAGCTTTTGAAGAAGGCGATAGTTGGTCGACTGCTTATGCTTTGGCAATGGCAATCAAGAAGATAGGAGAGTATGACCTTATTTTCTGCGGTCGGCAATCCTCCGACTGGGATGCCGGGCAGGTTGGCCTGGGCATCGCTGAAATCCTGGGTATCCCTGCTGTAACCTTGGCCCGAAAACTAGAGGTTACTGATGGAAAGTTAAGGGTAGAGCGAGTCATCCCCGATGGCTATGAAGTAGTGGAGGTAGGGTTTCCTGCTTTAATTACTGTGACTAGTGAACTAGGTAGTCTCCGCTACCCCGCCCTAAAGGGAATCATGGCAGCAGCTAAAAAACAACCTACTATATGGAAGCCAGCCGACATAGGGCTTGAACTATCCCAAGTTGGGGCTGCTGGAAGGCGGGTCGAGTTAGCTAAACTTTTCCAACCGGTTAAGGAAGTTAAATGTGAAATAATTGGGGGGGAGACCCTGGTAGAGGCTGGTGTTAATTTAGCTACAAAACTCAGAGAGGCAAAAATAATTTAAAACCAAGGAGGAAATAATGGCTGAATATAAAGGTGTGATAGTCTGCGGTGAGTTAATAAACGGAAAGTTACCCTCTATTACTACTGAATTGCTAGGATGCGGCAGGAATCTTGCCGATGACTTAAAGGAGGATTTGTCCTGTCTATTAGCCAGTGATACATTAGGTGAAACCCCCAAAGAGGCAATCGCTTTCGGAGCTGACAAAGTTTATACGGTAGAAGACCCTTCACTCAAGGAGTATCAAGCAGATACTTACCTCCAGGTTGTGGAAAAGCTAGCTAGCAAGATTTCACCGCGAATTATACTCATGGGGCAAACGTCTACAGGCCGAGATTTAGCCCCTCGCCTCGCCTTTAGATTAGGAACTGGCTTATCAACAGATTGTATTGACTTAAGCATAGATCCGGAGACAAAGCTGCTTCTGCAAACAAAACCTGTATACGGGGGCAACGCTCAAGCTATATTTAGCTGCAGCACTATGCCCCAAGTAGTTACTATTAGAGCAAAGGCGATGTCGCCAATGGAGCGTGACGACTCAAGAAAAGGAGAGGTCATACCGACAAAGGTTGAAATAGATATGTCACAGGTAAGGACAAAGGTGACAGAAAAAGTAAAAGAAGAAGTAACCGGGGTTAAGCTTGAGGACGCCCCGGTGATAGTTAGTGGAGGTAGAGGCATTGGCGGTCCCGAGCCATTCAAAACGACCTTGAAGGAGCTAGCTGACGTATTACATGGCGCAGTAGGGGCTTCACGCCCACCGGCTGACAATGGTTGGGTACCGGAGGCACTGCACGTTGGCCTCACAGGCAAGATTGTTGCCCCTGATATTTACATTGCCATAGCTATATCAGGGGCTAGCCAACACATAGCAGGTTGCTCTGGCTCGAAAAACATCATAGCGATTAACAAGGATCCAGAGGCAAATATATTTAGGGAAGCAAAATTCGGAGTGGTAGGCCGCTACGAAGAGGTGATACCCGCCTTCACTAAGAAGCTAAGGGAATTACTAGCTGGCTAGAGTATTATTCCCTACTCTGCTTTCTGCCCAGTAACGATCTTTTGGCTAATATGGGCTGGTACTTCTTCATAATGGCTAAATTCCACGGTAAAGCTGCCACGCCCTTGCGTCATTGACCTCAAGTCTATAGCATAGTGAAGCAGCTCTGCATATGGCGCCTGAGCTTGAATAGTATTATTGTTTTCCTGAGGGATCATCCCAAGGACACGCCCCCTTTTAGTATTAAGCTCACCAATAATATCCCCAGTATATGCTTCGGGCACAGTTATATTAAGGTTCATTATTGGCTCAAGCAGTATGGGCTGCCCTTGAGACAGTCCCTTCTTTAAAGCCTGTGCTCCAGCAATCTTGAAACAAATATCGGAGGAATCTACTGGGTGGAAGCTACCATCATAAAGCGTCACCTTTACGTCAACTACAGGATATTTAGCTACAACACCCTCTTGTTTCGCCTCATTGACTCCCTTTTCTACCGCGGGAATATAATTCTTAGGCACCGAGCCACCTACTACTTTCGCTCCAAATTCAAAGCCGCTACCCCGAGATAAAGGCTCTAGCTCCAGAAAGACATGCCCATATTGGCCATGTCCCCCTGACTGTTTCCTATGTTTATATTCCGCCTTAGTTGGCACCGTAATAGTTTCCTTATAAGGAACCCTTGGTGGCTCCAACTTCACCTCCACGCCAAATTTGCGACGCATCCTTTCCTTAACCATCTCTAAATGGCTATCACCGACCCCAGAAACAATGACCTCCTTAGTATCAGGATCACGATGTACCTTCAAGGAAGGGTCTTCCTCGCAAATTCTGGGTAAGACAGTACTCATCTTATCCAGATCAGCTTTTGTCTGAGGTTGGATCGCCATACTGAAAGTTGCTTGAGGAAAATCAATGCCTTCAAAGGTCACGGGACGCTCATGAGCACAAAGAGTATCCCCAGTAGTGGTCAAGTTTAACCTGGCTACTACCCCAATATCTCCAGCAGCTAATTGAGGCACTGGCTGCTGATTTTTACCCAACAAGGTAAAAAGTTGACCAATACGCTCCATGCTCTTCTTGTTAGCATTCCAAACTTGGGAATTACTGAAAATAATGCCCGAGTAAACTCGGAGATAGCTCACCTTGCCGGTAAATGGATCAGCGCTAGTCTTAAAAACGAAGCTGCTTAGGGGTTCCCCTGCCTCTGATTTAACTTCCTCCTTATCGCCAGTTATTAAATTTGTAGCTACAGTAGTATCTCTTTCTTCAGGCGAAGGCAAATAGTTACTAATAGCATCAAAAAGCGAACTAATGCCAATATTCTGCGAGGCAGAACCGGTAAAAACAGGCACTAACTTACCGGCTATAGTCGCTTGCTTTATAGCCGTAAAAATTTCCTCGTTGCTTATATCCTCACCCTCCAAATACTTAGCGATGAGTTTATCATCAATCTCAACCACGGCTTCCACCAGTTTCTCACGGCTAATTTTCGCTTGCTCCACAAGCGAAGAGGGTAGCTCTATTTCCTGTAAAGTAGAGCCAATATAACCTTTCATAGTCACTAAGTCTGCAACGCCTTGAAAATCACTCTGCGCCCCTATAGGTAGCTGAACTGGCAAGCATCTTGCTGCTAATTTAGCCTGGACTTCCGCCAAAGTTCGCAAGAAATCAGCATTATCTCGATCCATCTTATTAATGAAAATCAGGCGAGGTAGATTCATCTTTTCAGCATAGGACCATACTTGCTCAGTGCCTACTTCCACGCCTGAAGCAGCACAAACTACAATCACTGCTCCCTCGCAGACACGCAAACCTGCATTGACTTCGCTAGCAAAATCAGCATAACCAGGAGTATCAATGAGATTCAACTTGCTTCCCTTCCACTCTTGCGGCAACAAAGACAGGCTGATGCTCATGCGGCGCTCAATTTCGCTAGGATCATAATCAGAGGTAGTAGTGCCGCTTTCAACACTGCCTAAGCGTTTGATAGCCCCCGAGGTAAATAGCATCGCTTCAGCGAGGGAAGTCTTGCCAGCACCATAATGAGATAGCAGCACAACGTTACGGACTTTGTCTGGTTTATATGAGTTCATTATTCTATGTATCCTCTCTTTTTTGGCTTCGCAGCCTTTCCCTGTATTATTACAATTATAAGCTCCCACCCAGACGATAAGCAACAATCTAAAGTCGGGTTAGCTACTTAAAATAATTTGACACGTGCTACGCAATTGTCACCAAGAAATTAAATTAGGTGCTATAATTATTATTCTTAACGTAAAATGAAATTAAGCTACGATCAAGTAAAACATATTGCCTGGCTAGCCCGTTTAGGCTTGAGTGAAGCTGAGAGCGAAAAATTTAGCTTTCAGCTATCCAACATCTTGGAAAACTTCGAGGTGCTCGAGGAAATAGACACGACCAATGTGCCGCCAGTAACCCCGTCTATCCCCCAGCAAAATGTTTTCAGGGAAGACAGGATAGCTAAATCATATCCCCAGAATGCGGTTCTAGCCAATGCCCCCAGACAAGAAGAGAATTGCTTCAAAGTGCAAGCAATATTGGAATAAGAGCGTTTAGCTGTCACCCTGAGCCGAAGCTCTGAACGAAGCGAA